>CANFUF010000015.1 GCA_947450095.1 Roseiflexaceae bacterium | reverse complement strand
CAAGGGGTGCAGTTCCAAGACCGCGCCAATCAAATGCGACTGGCCGAATACAACAACGCCATCGCCGTCATCCAAGCCTATCCGTTTTTTGGGATTGGCTTTGGTAAAGCGCCCGACATTGATTTGGTGGCCGGGGTATCGAGTATATACCTCGCCATTGCGCAGCGGATAGGCCTAGTCGGGTTACTGGCGTTTCTGGGATTGATGGCTAGTCTATTTGTGCAGAGCTGGCGTAGTTTGGGGCTAGCCGTCGCCCAAAACGACGAAGTCCACGCCAGTTGGCTGATTGGCTTACAAGCAGGGGTAGTCGCTGCGCTGGCGGTAGGATTACTCGATCACTATTTTTTCAATATTGAATTTAGTCATATGACGGCGTTATTGTGGTGCACCATCGGATTAATGCTGGCCGTCGCCCGCAATAGTGCCCAACCAAGTGAGGCGGTATGACGCCGTTTGTGATAGGGATTGCCGGGGGGAGTGGTGCCGGCAAAACCACCATCGCCCAACAGATCGTCGACCAGATTGGGGATCAGGCCATTGCGTGGTTACCCTATGATGCCTATTATTGTGATTTGGGGCATCTAACCCTTGCCGAACGCCAAACGTGTAATTTTGATCACCCAGACGCCTTCGACACCGATTTATTCCTTACGCACCTCGATCAGCTGATTGCCGGCCACGCCATCACCCTGCCCAATTATGATTTTGTGCAGTATACCCGGGTTGGCGGTGGTCATGTCGTACAACCACGGCCGATTATTTTACTCGATGGGATTTTGTTGTTTGTGGCAGCAGCGGTACGCGCCCGCATGAATGTACGCATCTTCATTGAAGTGGCTGACGACATCCGCCTCCTGCGACGCATTTTGCGTGATACTCAAGAACGGGGACGTGATGTCACGTCCGTCTGTCAGCAATATTTGGCCACCGTGCGCCCTATGCATCAGGCCTTTGTTGAGCCATCACGAAGCTACGCCGATATCATCATCCCAGGGGTCAACGATGTCACGCCGGCGGTCAATCTGATTAGCAATCATATTCGCCAATTGCTCAGTGCGACTCCCGACAGAAAAGAGGGAATATGACGATTATTCATCCCTTCCCACCCACACTTGCCTACAGCCCATACCTCGACGAGCTCTATCGTGTGTTGGAGCCACATTTCACCATTGATCGGCGCTCACCACGTCGCGCCATCCCAGCCCTATTATTTGGGCGGGGTGGACGGATTTTGCATCTGCATTTTTTTGATGAAGTGGTGCAACGTCCAACCAAATTCATCACGTGGATGCGCTATGTCACGTGGATTATGTTGTTGATGTTGTTGCGGTGGCGGGGGGTCACCATCGTCTGGACGGTGCACAATGCCACACCCCACGAATGTCTCCACCCAGATATTGCGCGCCGCACCACACAGCATGTGCTCAACCAATGCCACGCCGTCACGGCGCATCATCACGCCACGCGCACCCTCCTGCTCGAGCAGTACCACACCACCACACCAATTAGTGTGATTCCTCATGGACATAGTGAACACCCCTTTGGCGTGCTCCCGCCACATCAATCTGCCCGCCAACAACTGGGGTTGACACTCGATGTGCCATTGTTGCTATACCTTGGCATGATTCGGCGCTACAAAGGGATCGAAACGTTGATTGATGCCATGGAATTACTCCCCCATGCCCATTTAGTGATTGCCGGGCATGCAGCTGACACCGTTTATCTCTCTGAAATCCATCAGCACACGGCCCGCCGCATCAACGTTACCATCCGGCCGCGATTTTTGCCTGATCACGAAGCTGCCCAATATTTAGCCGCCTGCGATTTATTGGTACTGCCCTATCGCTCAATTACTACCTCGGGAATGGTGGTAGCAGCCCAAGCCGCAGGGATTGTCTGCGTGGTGCCCAATTTACCACCATTGCTTGAGCAAGTGCGTGACGGCGTGACGGGATTTGTATTTCATGCCGACAACAGTAATTCGCTGATTCAAACCATTGAGCGTGCGCTTGCCAACCCCAACCGTAGCCAAATCGGCAGCGCGGCACAGCGCTCGCTCGCCAATCATACGTGGGCGCAGGTTGGCCAACAATTCATCACCCTGTTTACCCAACTCACGTCACAACCATGACCACACCACAGGTATCACTCATCTTAGTGACCTACAACAGTGCGGCGCTGTTACCTACTTTTGCAGCATCGTTGGCGTGTGACAAAAACATGCCTGCCTACGAACTCATCGCCGTTGATAATGCCTCAAGTGATGCGCCGTGGCAACAATTACCCAACGCTACTTGGATTGTGCTCCCCACCAATATTGGTTATGGTAGCGCTTGCAATCGAGGGGCGGCGCAGGCTACCGGAGAATATCTCGTCTTTCTCAACCCCGATATTGCAGTACGTGAAGGGTGGCTATCCCAGCTCATCGCCCATCTCGAGGCGCACCCCGAAGTGGTCTGTATTGCACCTGAAACACTCTACCCAGGCGAACAACGCACACTACACCCCGGTATCGCCGACCGCCCTACCCTGCCTGGCGCAGCCTTGATGATGCGCCGGCGTGATTGGGTGGCGTTGGGGGGATTTGACGAGGCGATTTTTTTGTATTGGGAAGATACCGACTTGTGCTGGCGAGCGCAAAAATCTGGCGGCCGCACCGTGGTGGCCTGTGACACTGCCATCGACCATATCCGCGGGGGGAGTGGTGGGGGGAGCACTCGCTGGATCCACCATTACATCCGCAATGGGATCTATGCGCACCTCAAGACCCAATCATGGCCGATTATTGGCTGGTTTGTCCTGCGCCAAATCATTGCGTGGCCATGGCGAGCAGTACGCCACCAACCACAACAATTAGCAAAAGCATTGTGGTGGAATATTACGCGTTTACCACAGACATTTGCACTGCGGCGCACTATTATTTTTTCCAAAAAATAACGACCAGTCACAATCGAAATAGAGTCATACCAGCTTTGGTATGACTCTATTTTTTATCTCCTGTGTGTGTACGTTTATGGGGTAGGATACGCCGTACCCCATACGGTCGCTGTTGGTGGTAACGGATAGGCCGTCAGTGTCGCAGCAATCCGGGTACCAGATACTGATGTGGCAGTCAAACCAGTAATTCTGGTCGCAGTCGCTGCAATATTTGTGGCCGCTTGACTGCGATACGTCGCAGTTAGGGTTTGAATGCCCCAGGTAGGGCTCATTTTGGCCAATATTGTACGGGTGATAATTAACGGGGTACGTGTCACGATTGGGGAATTCACCAGTGGTGTCGTGGTAACCACTTTTGTTTCATTCACAAATGCGGTGCTTGTATAGGTTATCGTTCGTGTTGCCGTGCGCGTAAATGTATAGGTGTTATATGGTTGCATAGTCATCGTTTTAGACATCGCCAAACGTGTTTTGCTGGGATTCATGGTTGGAGTACGCGTCTGTGATGGTACAACCGTAAAGATCGGAGTAACCGTAGGGTTACTTGTCTGATTGGGGGGCAACACCACTGTAGCAATAGGACTAGGGGGCGTCGTGCTGTTGTAAATCAATCCGACCGTCGTTTGCAGTAAGGCTGTATTGTAGAGCATCAGGTCATCAACCCACCCCGTAAACCCGGTTACGGTGCTCGTGGCGGCATCAGATGCCCGCCCAATCAACAATTGTCCGGCACCAGTATAGGTAGTGCCGGTTGCAGTCACTGGCACTTGCCCATCAACATACAACGTTAGGGCTTTGGTCGACCCATCATAAGTACACGCATAATGATGCCAGTCTAGATTACTCGGTACGACGGCCGTTACTTCTGTAGTATTTACCCGACAAAAAGCGTTTTCTGTGGTATTAAAGCCCATCGTAATCCGATTTGCCCCACTCCCTTGGGTCACAATGACTTTGGCAATACTCGCAGTGGCGCCACGTTTTGCCCAATATGCGATGGTAAATCCTTTATTGAGCGCCACAATACTATCGCTATACTGCACTTGTTCGCTCCCGGTAAATTGCAGTGCTTCTTCGTCATGTGTTTGTAGACTCGTGACCGGACAAGGGAAAATATTGACACACCATAATAGTGGCCGATTCGGCGAAATTCCTTGGATGACCACATCCTCAAAACTTGCATCAGCGCTATGATTTGTCGCCGGCATTGAGGCATATCCCTGCAATTCACTAGTGGTGAGTACCCGGTTATACAAAATAAACTCGTCGAGTGATCCAGAAAAACCAGGCATTGAATCATAGCGTTGCCCAAGGATAATCGGCGATGCCGGCGGGGTAAATGCCCCACCGGCAATGTCTTGGGCAATCAGTTGGCCATCACGAAACAATTGTCGCACCAACGTTGTTTTGTCGAATGTGCACGCATAGTGATGCCAATTGGTGTCGGTATACCACGTCACACTCCGTAAATCATCCCCAAAGAAGCTACAATAGACGCGATTTTCGCCATCAAAGCCCATTGTGAGATACTGACGATTCGTAGCCAATTTGCCAATACTGAACGCCACATCTTCTGATTGGCTACTGTCTCGCCGCATCCAATAGCTCGCGGTAAACGACGTACCCGTCAAACTCACCGTGCTATTACTCGTCAATTCGTCACTACGGGTTGGCGCAAACGAAATTCCGCGTTTATTTGCCCCATTAAGATCGCTCCGCGGGCATGTACGTGACGTAAGGCATTTATATGGTCCGGCTACACCAATAAATTGCTGTGGTGCCATCTCGTCATTCATTGCAAACCATCCAATTTGATTCGCCAGTAATGTGTTACTTGATAGGCGCGGGGTAACAGTAGGGAATGTCATGGGGGTTTGTGTCGGAATCCGTGTTTTGGTGGAGGCACCATTTGCAAGCGCACCACCATCCGTAATCACGGCGATTTTGTCGGCACCAGCAACAATTGCAATGGCATTTTTGTTGGTTGCAATTGTGGTCAGTGTGCTTGTGGTATTTGTCGGCAATATACCCCAAGCCACCACGCTATTATCACTACGCAACGCCACGCTCATACGATTACCAGTAGCAATCGCGACCACATTGGTTTGGGCACTATAGGGGACATCGGCTTGACCGACGTCGTTTTGTTCGGCACCCCACGCCACCACCCGACCATCGCTGCGTAACGCCAAAATATGATATTGTCCCGCAGCGATATCACTGATACCATCGGCAGCCACCGGGATTGACAGTAATCCCTCGTTGTTATCAGGTGCCCACACCAGTACTTTGCCATTCGCAAGTAACACCACTGCATACGTAGGGCCAGTAGCGATATGACGTACGGCGCCAAGTGGACCAATACTAAATTGATTCGACCACACCCGCCCATCGGCAGTCATCACCATCAGATGACTCCCATTCACCGCTATTTCTATTACATTTTTGGTAAAAAATGTCGGGACCGCAGGGGCAGATCCTCCCCATACAATCAGCGTATGGTCACGTTTCACTACTGCCCCAAATCCAGTACCCAAACCGAGTTGTTGCACGTTGGTTTTGGCGGCGTCTGGAAGTGTTTGTGGGGTAATCCCGGCAGATTGATTAAGAGTAACGGTATTGTTGCTATGCACGACCCCAATGGTGTCACTCGTCACTGCAAGGCTATTGATATCGCTCGCACTTACCGCAGGGATATCGCCGAGCGGCCATATTGTGGCACCACTAAACCTTGCCAATGGGCCAAAGGTTGGGAGTACGGGATTGCGATTTGCGGGCAAAATTGACGGAGTGATTGTAGGCGTATCATTCGTGGTGACATCGACTGCAAGCGCCACACTAAAATCCATCCCACCCGTTACTTGAAACGGGTTCAGTAAATTACTCGGTGGCGTTGTTTGTCCATCACCATTGAGCCCCCATGCCAGCAATTGACCGGTATTCGTCACCCCCAATAAATGAAAACTCCCGGCACCAATCCGCTGAAATACCGCATCAGGAATATTGTCTTGCCCCGATGCGATCGTCCCAAAGACCACGACTTGGCCAGTGGGTTGTAATACGACCGTGTTGCCATTCATCGCAACCACGTCAATCCCTTTGATTGATGTGGGGATTTGTGTTTGGCCATATTGATTCCGCCCCCACGCCACCACACTCCCATCGCTCATCAGTGCAGCAGTATGCCAGCCACCAGCAGTAATTTTGACGACACTACGCAATAAGGGTTGAGTCAGTTGACCATAGCTGTTGTCACCCACTCCCACCACTGTGCCATCACGCAACAACGCCACCGAATGCCGCGCACCAGCGCTTATCTGCACCACATTGGTCCAAGTATTCGTGGCGGTTACTTGGCTATAATCGTCGTTTCCCCACCCTACCACACTCCCATTGGCGCGGAGCGCCAACGTATGATTCGTCCCCGCAGCCAACATTACTACCCGGAGGGGGTTTGTAATATCCCGGGCAATACGTAAATCATTCGGCACATTAATTTGGCCATCGCTGTTTTCACCCCACGCCACGACTTTGCCATCACTGCGCAACACCACCACATGATGCGCACCAGCAACTACTTGGATGATTGCGGTAGTTGCGGATATTGGCACCGTTCGGATGATACTGGGGCCACCCCATACACTAATTTTACCGGGAGGGTTGATTTCTTTGGGGAGGCGCAACGTCAATGGAATTGCGGTGGTTGTGGGGGTCGACAAACCACCTACCGCTTCAATCACTTGCAGCGCTACACCCGCAGCATGACGGGGATGCATCCCAAGCTGGATCACACGGCTCGGCAATGAGCTCGGCACACTACTGCCACGCCGTGCCATCGTCATTATTTGTCCAGTACGACGCACGATACCAATGCCCCATTGACTAACTTCAATGGTGCGCATGGCACTCATATTTGGCACCAAAATACAAGGACAGCCACTGGTAGCACTACTGATTGCCGTGGCAGTACTGTCTGGATTAATCGTCGCCACATCTCCCCAAATCAATAATTGATCATCATTCTGCAAGGCTGCATAGATACCGCCTCGCGCGAAAACCCGTACCACATTGCTCGTCACACTAGCCGGCACTGTGACATTTTTGCCCCAGGCATAGAGGGCGCCACCATTGGTCAAGGCAAACGATATATCGCTCCCCGCGGCCACTGCGACGACGGTTTTGCCAACAAGGTCGGTGGGGATTGTCCGCTGAATCGCTTGGCCACCAGCAACCAACACACTGCCATTGCTGCGGAGCAACACCGTATGGCGATCTCCAGCGGCAATTTGCACGATATCAGTGGGTAATGTCACGGTGGGAGACAACACATTTGACGCAGGTGCACCCCACATCACTACATTGCCGTTATTTTTGAGAGCCACACTATGTGTAATCCCAATACTAATCTGAATCACATCATTCAGACTCGGAGGAATGGTCAGTTCACCTTGCAGATTGGTTCCCCAGCCAACTACTTTACCGGTATTCAGCAACGCCAAGGCATGATGGGCACCCATCGCAACTTGTGCCACATTACTCGTAGTAATTGCCGGGATACGTTGCAGATTTGCTTGGGCATTGCCCCATACTACTGCTTGTCCATTCAATACAGGAAGCGTGCGTTGGGGTGTGGGAATCACCACTAATCGTTGGTTGGTTGCGTGCGTTGCCGTCAATGTAATCATCAAACCACACATGATGAGACACGTCACAATAATGAGGTAGTGTTGTTTCATGTTGGTTTCCTTAACGGCCTGTACCGGTTGGTACAGTAGTTGATGCATCCTTGGTCAAGAACGGCGTGAACAATCGATAATACATCCGGAGCGTACTAAATGTCCCCGTATAGGTTGTGCTCCCTGCACCATTGGTTGTGGTTATGATGTATCGATACCGCCTACCAGGAATTAACCCATCAAAGGTAAATTGGCGCACCTGCGGGGTGAGCGTTGCATTGACACTATCGTTTTGTAACGAAAACAGATTCCCGCGCACTGACAGTGTGTGTGTATCATTGAATGCCAATGCCACCGCACAACACGGTGTGCTCGCAGCATATTTACCCCATACCACGACAGTCCCATCTCGCCGAATTGCCGCACTCGAATTCGCTGCAGCCACCACATACAAGGCATTTGTGGCCGAAATAGGTACGGTGGCCTGCCCCATATCGTTGGCACCCCATGCCACCACACTGCCGTCTACACGCAACGCTAAGGTATGATTATTCCCCACCGATATTTGGGTAATCCCTGATGTCGCTGAAATCGGTACCGTTGTCTGATTTTGATCGTTTTTACCCCATGCCACGACATTGCCACCTTGGAGTAATGCCACGCTAAAATCATCCCCAGCACCAATTTGGATTGCCCCTATCCGTGCACTATCCGGAATAGTGATTTGATTAGCATCATTGCTCCCCCACCCGACAAGCTCACCTGATTGCAACAATGCTAAATAATGGCTACGACCTGCATCAATGGCTGTTGCCAGCCCCGGCAATGTCACCGTCATACCACTCGTCAGCGTTATGCCGTCTGTCGGCGTATAGTCATATACCACGCCGGCATTACTCAAGGTAAGTAAATGTTGCGTCGTCGTAATTTGGGTGCCCATCGCAATCTGCATTACGCCAGTAATCGGATTGGTGATGGTCAATGCGTTCGTGGTCGTGAGTGGCCACGTATAAACCGAGCCATCACTGTTAAGTACCGCCGCCAATTGATTGTCCATTTCAATTTGCTGCAACACCTGACTATACAAATCACTGGGAATCGCCGCCTGACGGTCAGCGTCTGGGCTCCCATTACCATTTTGAATCAAAATATTAGTATTGGTTACCGTAACCGTTGCATCACTGTCCAGCATCACTTTGGCAGTAATATCTGCCATATCACCACCAGTATCAATCGAATAACGCAATTTCACGGAACTACTTGCACGACTTACCGGGAATTCCACGGTATTGATGGTTGGCTTATCAATTTCATCAATCACAAATTGATAATCATCACTCGTCCGTTGATTACCCACGGCATCACGAACCACAAACTGCACTGTATAAGTCCCCGCAGCCAGATGCACTGGTCGGTATTGCATCATCCACTGCCGGCTCACCAGATCTACAGGAATGGTGTACGAATCAACCAGTCCAGACTGGTTGTAAATATTGGCTTTAATCGGTTGTGGGACACCCGTATCTGTGACAATTCCTTGGAATAAATTGTAGGTCGTACCCGGCAACAGGACTTGAGCCATTTGGGTAATACTTGTAGTTGGCGCCGTAGTATCGATATTGAGCGTCACCCGTTGCGCCGGTCCATTATTGCCTGCTTGATCTACTGCCCATACCAACAGATTCCGCAATACACCATTGCTATTTACGGTATTCGCCAATGTATACGTCCATGGGATAGCTTGATTGACGGCAATCGTATTGGCGGTAAAGTGCAATCTCGCAGAGATTATCGTCCCTTGGACTTGGTTGGTGTTGCGATCACATGCCAATATATTCCAAGTGCCATTGATTGGTTCTCCAGCAAACGTGGTTAATTTCCCATCAGGCTGGATATCCATCAAAGTACTCGTCAGTTCCGTTGTCCCAGAAATATTATTTGAGTTCTTTGTGGCATCATCGTCAAAATGAACGACAATGTTTTGGGCTGGATTACGTGTTGGTACATTCCACAATGGCACCAACGTACCCGACGGTGAACGTACCCACAAGTCTACTTCGTTGACTACCGTGTCAGATACAATCGCATCAACACTTAGGCTAGTTAAGCGCTGTAAGCCACCATTAGTTACGGTAATCGGGTAGGCCGCATAATTATCAACTGCAGTAGCGGCACACGGTTGAACCGTTATCGGCATATTTGCAGTTGTCGTCGTGCTATATGTGGTGGTAATGGTTGGTAATGCAGTTTGGGCAGCAAAATCACAACTCCCTAATTGTTCATCACACACCATGACATTTACTGCATTATTGGTATCACTCACCACACCACTAATTGCAATCTTACTGCCACCCACCGCAGCCGCACTGATTGCATCAATAGTCATTTGGTCAAGTGCAATACTTGGGATACTCTGATCTACTGTCGCCACATACCAGGTGCTCCAGTTCCGTAATTGCCCATAACTATCGCTAGCACGCACACGATAGGTAATGGTATTGGCGATTACAGGAATCCATACTTTGCACTGCCACCGCATATTTGTCGCTGCGCCACAATTCACTGATTGGCGCGTACTTGCGTTATCGGTGGTGTATTCCAAGGCCACTGCTGGCACTGGCGAATCATCACTGACACTGCCACGCAATATCACCGATCGCGCATTGACTTCAGTCTGACGGTCTGGTAACACTTGACTTGGGGCTGCGGTATCTACACGCATCGCAGCATTCAGCCATTCCACCGTACGGCTCGGCATAGCATTGCTACTCACGACTTCATCTGTCAAACGCACTTCAATTTTGGCAATATTACCGGTACGGATGCGGTCACTTGCAGTTGATTGGGCTTTATTCGCATCGATTTTGGCAAGCAAAATCAACCGTTTAGTCGCATTCGCTGCGATTGATCCAAACTTCACCACTTGATAATCACGGAGTCCAGTCGTATTGAGGGCTGTGGTATAGCTATAATTGCCACTACTGATAATGCCTTCTGATGCATTTGCGTTATCGGCACTGGTCAACCAAATGGCACCGTAGGTTTGCACAATTCCATAGAGTGGTTTTGTCGCACGATTACTCGGATTTTTGATTTGCAATGTATACGTCACCATCGAACCCGAACCGACATATGGCGCCTGACTACTTACCAATGTATTGGACAAACCTTCAAGTAACGACGTACCAGCACTTCCACTATTGGACAATTGCGCCACAGCCACACACCAGGCATCTGTGGGCAGCGCTGTACACAAATCTGTCGTTTCACTGATGGCTTCTGCGATTGCATCAGGATCAGTATTGGCAAAATTATCTGCGATGGTGTTGCGTGACACACCATTTGGGGTGCTCGTCAACGACGCCACTATCTGCGTGGTATCGGGGTTGACTGCAGCGGTGCGTGGGCACATATTATCGCCCAGCGCTGACCAACCATATGCATTAATCAGCGGGGTGATAACAATTTTTTTGGCACCTTGGTCAGCCAAAATCGGATTGGTGGTGGGGAATGTCGCCCACGGCAATAATTTGTTTTCTTGGGTCGCCATTGCCACCAAGCCGAATTTTTGGGTGCGATCATACATGAGTGCACTAAACGGTACCCGAATATCCGTCTGCTTGACACCATTGATTACGGCGTAATTATATTCAGGGATGACACTGGTATTCTCCCAGTTGGCGCCCGTCCACTTCAGCAAGGCAATCGTCGTGCCGTTTTGGACATGAATGACGTAGTCAGCGCCTTCTACACCACCAACACGCCCGCCACGCTGGGCATCAATTAACTGCTGATGTAATGCATTAATCGATGCCGCTAAATTCAGCGGTTTGCTGTTTTCACCACGTGCTGCTGCATTAATCGGCAATGTCACAAACGCATCACCACTTACCATGCTTTGGGCAGTCGTCTGCACGAAATTACTTGGCCGATATGCGGTAATAGTGCCACCAGGCAATGTGTCGAGATAAATAAATAAATCGCCATCACTATTCCAGTCAGCACCTTGCCAATTCAACCGCAAGGATTGACTGTCCCAGGTCGTGGCAAATTTTTGGATGCCTTTGGATAACACAGAACGGCTATCACTCCCCAATGCGGCACAGCCGTTATTGAGCCAGCCACGATAGATACTGTTCGGGTCACTACTAATCAATGTATAGTCTGGAGTTGTGGCATTATCGAGATATACCGTTGCTAATGGCGTAACGCCTTCATTGTCGAGTGCGTCACGTAAGCGAATCCCCGCACTGACACGACTTGCCTCAACCGACTGCAACGAGCCAGTACGCACAGCCGCCGCATCAATCGTATTACTGAGTACCATTGTTCCGGTGACCGTTTGGACCGTATATTCCAATTGGCGCAATGCAATTGCAGATTGATCACTAATTTGTGTCCATGCGACATTCAAATCGAGCGGCACCGTACGTGTTAGCCCCATACCATCGGTTAATGGCTTCATCACGCCCTTAATCAATGCATTTATGCTGCCATTGACCAAGCGTGGTGCAGTCGTGTCAACATTGACCACGACATCACGTGTCGTTTTGCGACGGGCTACATCGATTGCAATTACCCGCAACGACATTGATGTTTGAGTAATGGTTGCCGCTGGATAAAACACCTTGGCCTTCATGACATGATTATTGGTCACATATGAAAACGGTAAGGTTGTGTTATCGCTCAGATTTATAATCTGCAAGCTTGGCAAATCATTGTCGTCAGTAATCACCACCCCAATCGACAAATAGCCATCGACGAGTTTGTTTAAGCCAACGGTCGTGTCCGCCAATTGAATTTGTGGTGCTTGTAAATCAACCGTAAAGGTATAGACTGCAGAACTCACCGCTGGCGAGCCATTATTATCCTGCATTACACTATTCATCGTATGGACGCCCGCACCAATCGTCAATGGGATTGTCGTTTCTACTGATGTCAACGTACTACTGACGGGAGCGGTCCAAGTCGCACCCACATTTACACCATCAATTTGCATCCCAATCGCAGCAATCCCTGCTGGCGCCTGAGCCCGTACCCCAATTAATTGATTGGTTGTGGTGTACACATTTGCTTGATTAATAATCAACACATCTGCGACATCAGGCGTGCTCCGCGACAATCGTGGCGTACTCCGGGTTGTCGCGACTTGCACGCTACAATTCGCAGCCCGGTCACATGCACGGGTTGCAAGCCGACGGTCACTGATTTGGTATCCCGTCAATGTCGCAGTATTCGCCTGATTAGCCAATAACAACACATTATTGTTGAGCGCGGCGATTTGGGTTACCCCAGGGCTGGCAAACAACGTATCGCTTCGTAAGGTGGCAGTCATACCTGTCGTATTTATCATCGAAATACGATTATTCCGGGCGTTTTCCCCATCAGTACTCAATAGCAACAAGTCGTCATTCAGATACGGCACAATATCTTTGATGCGATACGAGCGGAATTCGTCGTTAGTTGTTGGGGTGGTATGGACATACACCACCCGTTCGGTAATCGTATCGGTGATGGTGGCATGACCATCAGTCACCCCCGTAATCAATGGCAAAATTCGTAACGTATTTGGCGAAACGACATCACCAAGGGGACTATATGGTTCGTCATCGTCAATCGCCAATGCATCAAAATTATTCAAGTACACCTGATTAATAAATCCATCCGTGTTATAGCGTCGTACAAATGTTATCGCACCCGCAGTATCAACACTATAAATCCCTAATCCATTCTCCCCTTGAGCGAACAGCAAAACATCATACCCAGCCACCATCCCATAAGTCGGGTTCACGATATCAATACTTGCAACTTGGGTCGGTTGTTCAGGGTTGGTCACCTTGATACTTATGAGGTGTTGTGGTGCACCGCTCAACAACACCATGAGATTCTGATCAGTATGAACCCCTTGGTCATATTCTGTCGAAATCGCAATGTAGTTCACAGTGGTATTGGTGGTCAGTGCGATCGCGATACTGCCACGTAATGTCAACCGCGCTGCATTATTGGGAATATCAAAAATCGACACAATTGCTCGTGGAGTGGGTGTGGCGAGCACACTCACCGCATACAAACGGTTTTGGGCACGATTCACTTGGAGCTGCGTCACCGTCCCCGAAATAGCCACGCTGTTTTGTACCATTGTCACGGAATTTTGCACATCGACAATCAAAATTTGGTTATTGCCACCCACATACCCATAGCGACTGCCATAATCAATCGTTTGGGTCGAGCTCACCACTTGCGTCACTTGACGACTAAAGTCTGGCATTGCACTCATCACACAACCACCGCTCAAATGGGTAGTCTCCATGATTGTGCCGTCAAATGCACTCGAATTAGTGTGATACCACAACGACTGTGGTGTGCTTTCGTTGTAGCGGAAGCGCCCACCACACGGGGTTTGAATCTGGGCAACATCCATATTGCGATCATCGAGTTGCATCGTAAAGCTATACAACCCCGTCGCGGTAATCGCGGTTTCATTCGATACAATCCGTGGCGCAGCCGTGTCTATCCGGCCACTCCATAGTTGATGCTCGCCAATCGACAAACGCGTATTTTGTTGATTATCTGACGTCATACTCTGAATCGCAGCATTGACTTCCAAACCACTACGCAGTGATTGTTGCCAGTTAAATCCATCGACCCGCGCCACCAACGTACTATTGTTCCAGCCCATCGCCATTAATTGGGTGATATCCCGTTGACTCAAGGTACGGCGATAGACACGCAAATCATCCATCGTACCCGTATAATTTTCACCGAGCACCACCACGGGCGCTTGCAATACCTCAACTTCAGATAGAGTCAATGATTGATTCGCACCTGCTTTTTGGATGCGCACATACCGCCCCGACACATTGGGTGGTAATACCATCGTCAAATGATCCGCAACGGCACCGACCTGACGATACGACCATGTCGCATGGGCAATTGCGGTATTGAGGGTCGAATCAACCGTACTAAACGGCGTATCTGCCACCATGATATAGAAATCACTCAATTCGCCAGCACAACAATCACTCCGATTGTAGATTTTTATCACATCAATAAGTGATTGTGCGCTTACACCTAGGTCCACTTGCCACCACGGATTATTTTCTACATTTGTTTTACTAATGCTATTGGACGAACTATTAACCCACGTACTGTTTTTGTCACCATTACTTGCGTTACTCGCATCACCATTGGTGACAGTACTCGATTGCGTTGCCGTACCCCCAATTGACCGATTTTTGATCAAACTACTCGGCAACGTCATCGTCCCAACACTCGCACTCACCACTTCGGTGCCATTGATATACATATGCGCCAACACCCCGTCGGCACTTATCGCCAAATGATAGGTGTCATACAATGGTTTGGCTGGTGCTTGCAACGTCATCCCAGCCATTTGCAACGATGGCTTCCCATCGACTAATTGCAACTCATAGCTATATCCATTTGCCACACCCCGGATGATACTACCCGTATTCCCTGCAGGCTTGAGCCATGTTGCCATCGACCACACTTGATTCCCTTGGGCAAAAGTCAACCCTTTGCTATCACGGTGATTCATGCGATCATTGCCATCAAACGCCATCGCACTGTCACCTACAATCCCTGGCACCATTGCAAGGTGACTATCACTACTCAAATACATACTCGCTTGGTGGAACGGTGAAGCATCACTGGTCAAACGATTTATCGTCGCCGTACTATCATCAAATTGCTCGTGATAGACCGTGCTATACCCATACGCAAAATCATTCATTTCGGCAATCGATAACGCCCCATCAAACACCGCAATATCATCAACCTGTACACCCTTGGCAGCCAATACACCACTCGTTGCACCAACAATTAATTGTGCACTGCTCCAATGCCCAACCAATGAGCCGGTGGTAACCTGTTGGCCATCAATAAACACCGTCACATTGGTATTGGTGGCATCATCAGTGGTAGTCATCACCAATGTGTGCCAATTACTGTCAAGCAATTCGGTCGCAGTACTCGTTATGCTGGTTGCAGATGAACGCACCGTCGTAGCCACACTGCGCGTATCCGCCGCAAAATCCAAGGTCATACTAATTGTGGCAGCCGGTGGCAACAATGAAAAAATTCGCCCAGATGCCGCATCACTCGGCACGTAGAAACGCACCGCCACCGTCGATTGGGTCTGTCGCAACGTCGTAAAGCCATAGCCAAGTTTCACACCATCTGTCGCATGACTCAAAATAAGTGCATTGGTCGAAAAACCCACATCGAGCTGCGGACACGTCACGTTCGGGCTGGTTGTTTCACCTCTACACAGGTCGCTTCTCACGCCGTGCATGGCATCGACAACCGGGAAGGTGTTTTGATTGACCGGGGCAAAATAACGCGCCTTTGTACCCAAAATATCAGGTGAACCATAGCTGTCATCGGTAATATCGAGACGTAATTTGTGTGTCTGCGTGCCACTCCCAAACGCCAACGACCGCCCCATCAAGTCAATTGGAGCCAGTGGCATCGAACTAATAATCAAATCATCGATGTAGCCGCGGAAGTAATCTTCAAAAATGGCCGCAGATGTTGGTGAAGATTGAATCGCCCCCAGCACCACATTGTCACCACTTGGAGGCACTGCCAGCCCGCTCGCAATCGTCGTCGTCAACGTCGTCATACTCGTCAATTGAGCGCCATACGACAAACTCATCTTGTTGGCGACTTCGTTATAAATCAGGTAGTACCACGTATTGGCAGCGATAGGTGCAGATGACACCGAAGACGCCCCACGATAGCCAGTAAACTTAAATCCTGCGCCTGATTTTTCTGCCAAAATCCGCAAGCGGGGATTGGCCGTAGTGCCCACGCTCAAGATCGTCCCCGTGTCGCTGATTTTTGCCAATATCGCCACACTAAACGTATCGGTAATCGTTCCAGCAGCATTGCGAATCGTCAACAGTTGTTGCGTGCCGTCAATATTAAAGCGCGCAATACGCCGATCGGGGATGAACGTATCATTGGCCGTCGTCGGACAAACCGTACAGTTGGTGGTATAGCGGCTGTTGGCGCGATTGTCGAATTCTTTGGCGCCGTCAGGGGCCTCGAAGTCAAGTCGCACGCGCAACGGCCGTTGCAACGCCGCCCGCCCATCATAATAATCAGATACCCGGCCTTGGATCGCTTGTGCCCCAATCAAAAACAGATTCTTGGCGTCAGGTGACGGTGACACCAACAAATCGTTAGGCGCCGTACTGTCAACCTCAATCGGATTCGTGACTCCTGCAACCATTTGCTCTGCACTCGTATTGCCCACGTTGTCCGTGGCAGTCGCACTTACGAGGTAGAACCCGGTCGGATTGACAAACGGTAAATCAACCGTTGCTTGCCATGCGCCATTGATGTAAGCAGCAGGCACCGGTGCCGTAATCATGTTGCGGGCACCCATGTCCCGCACCATCACATTCACTTGCTTGACGCCACTCCCAGCCACGTTATCGAGGTTTTTTAATTTGGGGTCATCGACCGTCAATCGCAACGTCAACAACTGTTGATTCGTCCCTAACGGATGTTCCGTCGTATAGGTTCCGGCATTGCGGATTAATGTCGCTACCGGAGGCGTCGTATCAACCAATACCGACGATTGCGATACACCACGGTTTTCAACTGCATCATAAGCCTCGACCCGCAACCCATAACGTCCTTCGATGTTGACAGTGGGCGTCTGGCTTAACTGGAAGGTCGGACAAAACGCCGTATTGCCTACTGCATCTTGACAGGCGGGCGCCGTCACACTGGTCTGGCTCCCTGTTGCCGGCTGCGTGGTAAAGAGCACCCGTTGGACATATGAACCCACATCACTGGTCTGGATGGTGAATTGCGTTGGTATGCGCGACACATACGCCGGATTCACAATCGCTACTTGTGGGCTATCTGCATCAATCGTGACATTGGCAATTACTTTTTTGCTAATCGCCTGTGAAAATTGTGACCGTGCCAAACGAAATACTTTGCGCGCATCGAGTGACGCTGACGTAAAGGTAATATCGTCGATACCGCCCTTGAATGGCTCAGTCAGACTCGAGCCATTAATCCGCCCACCAATCAATAATTTCCAGGCGCCATTGGTCGTCAATGTCGCAATGGCCGCGCTACTGCTCGCATTGACACTCGTATCGAGGTTGCCGTTTTGGAAGTAACGGAAGCCGTCAGCGCCAAAGCTAAACGACAACTGATTCCACGCTGGGGGCAGGGTCGAAGCACTCGTAAAGGTCGAATTCCCTACCTTGATCTCGACATTGCCACTATTAATCAAGCGCACCCGCAACACGGTATTGCCGCTGGTGTCGCCATACGACAAAATCGTTTGCGGGGTTTTGGTGGGTGAATCCGGGCGCACCATCATTTGCACGGTGCCACCGTTCGCAAGCTCGCCAATCAGCGTTGCCGAATTATCGACTTGGAGCATCGTAGTCGAGCCATTGAAATTACTCGCGATACCCGCCATACCCACTGCTCCAGCAGCAGGGCATTCTACGCCACTCACACCCATATTTTCACAATTTGCGGCATAATTCAGCCGATTGATGCCCCACCGTGCCGGTACATTGTCTGGCAAAATCGCCGCATCAATCGTCGTCGTTTTGGTAACGTTGTTGCTCACCGTCAACACGTCATTTTTGAAGCTATCTTCAAAGCGCAAATTCCACGACGGCGCTTGCTTCATGCTATCAAGTACAGGGGTATTGCTGGTCGTAGGGTTAGGACTGATGCGGATTTCGTCCATATCACCCACATACCCTTGCCCAAACAATACCGGATCGTTATTGGTCACCACCGTGGGGGCGTTTTGGCTACGCGTCACTGGGGCATTCCCATTGACATAGAGGTACTCAGTGCCAAAGCCGGTGCTCACGGTGATTTGCGACCACATCCCGACTGGCACGGTCTCATTCGATACCAACGGTGTGCTCGGCCAGCAATAGTTTGCACCACACACATAGGCCCGTTCATAGGTCACTTTGCCATCATTATTAATCCCAATCCGCAGATTTTTGTTGGCGTTGCCATTGCCCACTAACCACGTGCCGTAGCTGGTGGGCTTTATCCACATACTCAAGGTATAGTTGATGGCGTTGCCTGCCAAATTCGAAGCGATATAGCCACTGGACACCGCATTAAAGCCCAGTGATTGGGTCCCATTAAACCGCACACCACGGTCATCACGACCCGTCACCCCACTCATTGGGCAGTTCACCACACAGGTGAGTTGCAAATCACTGGCGGCCGCATCACCAAACGCCGTCGCCAAGGCCGGCTCATCAAACGGCACGCGCATCTCGAGCGCGGCATTTTGTACCACTTGGCGAATCTGTGTTTGGGTCAGTACCGCTTTGTGAACTTGGAAGTCACTCAATAGACCGTTTAGCGGTGATTTATCAATCTGACCAGTCGGATTCGACGCTTCATAGGGAACCAACCCAATGCCCAAGTTACGGGTTTCGGACAAATTAGTTGTGACTGTATCACTGGCCTCGAGATTGCCATTGAGATAAATCGCCCGACCACTATTCCCTTTGACAAACGCCACGTGGTACCACGTATTGGCTGCCAACGTGGTAGTACCATTGAGGTCGTTGTTGTAGTACCCCATGTGGAGCTTGCCACCCCGCACAATCAAACGCAATAGTTTATTGTTTCTATTTTGGGGACATTTATCTTTATTCCAGCTGACATTATTACAATCTTCGAAA
This sequence comes from Roseiflexaceae bacterium, assembly GCA_947450095.1. Lineage (GTDB taxonomy): Bacteria > Chloroflexota > Chloroflexia > Chloroflexales > Roseiflexaceae > UBA965. Next base: position 22,124 of record CANFUF010000015.1, on the reverse strand, counting down.
TTCGTTTGACGATCGGTGATAATCGCTTGATCACCACCTACCACATTGAGACGCACCCACGTCATCACGGTATAACTATTGGCTCCCACAAACGTAGACCATGCGACATTATTGTCTAGCGCAAAATATTTATTGCCACTAAAATCAGCACCGCTCTGCGTGATTGCCGGACAGTTCACGCTTGGATTACACGCCTGTGCCAACGTGTTGCCCGCAATTGGGGCAGATTTAAACGGCATACAGATGAGCACACTAATCGCCGCACACATATTTGCCGTTGGCAGAATTTCAAAATTCGCATCGGACTGAATCACCTTGACCCGCGTATCCGCGTTGACCGCCATCACATCCGAGGCCGGCGCCGTATTGACGAGGCCAGTTTGGGTGCCAATGAGCTGAAGCTGTGCCAATGCCGCAAGCGTGTCATCGCTGACCGCCATGCGATAGACGCGCAGACTATCGAACTCTAGGTTCGCCGCCCCCACATTTACATTATCTTGGAGCACTGGTGTCGCCACATTTTGGGCAGTGGCAATAGTGGTAGTCACCCCCGTACCAGCACCATCCACCGCATTGACCACCAACGTCATTTTGCCGGCTTGATAGCGCGCCGTCAGCATGTACCACGTGTTGGTCGTAATCGTTCCAGCCGTAATGTTCGTGCCACCAATCGTAAATGTCGGCACACCAGAACTCCCAAAACCATACTTCACTACTTTAATTTGGATGGGATTACTGCCACCGGTCGTCCAGATGACATTAGCCCCAGCTTGCAAACTACTAAACCGTATTTTGAGCATAATAGTGACATCGTGACCATTCAGTAGTCGCGCATAGCCGGTGGGAAACGTCGTACCCGCCGGCACATACATGGTGGTCGCACCATTATTCACACACGACCCACAGTTCAGATTAATCCCTTGATCAAGTGCGGTCTGAGCATAATCCAACGTATTGCCATTGAATGGCACACACGTCAACAAATTCACGTCATCACAACTACCAGCAATCGTCATGATCTGGGTATTTGTTAAGCCACTCGCATAGACTTGGATGTCGCGGATATTCCCTGCAGCAAAATTACGACTCGCATCTGCCCCAATTACCATCGCGCCAATAGAACCGGTATAGCTGGTCGCTACACTGTCTTTGGCCGCCAATATGCCATTCACATAGATTGCCCGCAAGCCGCCCACCACACTAAAGGTCAAATGGCTCCACTGCCCGAGTGGCAACGGATTGGCAACCATCAAATCAGCGGCGACAGTACCGAGCTTGAAGCGTGGTTTCTCTGTAGACAAATCAAGCCGGAACGGCGTCGTACCGTTATTGTTTACCAACAATGAACGCGTCACCGTCGATTGACCCAACGGCCGCACCCACATGGCAATCGTGAAGTCACGTTGGCTGATGCTGTCGCCGACAGCTTTATCAACCACCATATTCGGATTCCCATTTTGATTATCAAACACCCAACTGCCAGTGCTATAGCGTGGGCAGGTAGCGGCTGCAATTGAACAAGTCACCGTACGACCATATTCCGACAAGTCGGCAAACGCCGCACTATCTGCCGGTTCATCGAGCTTGAGACACAATTGATTCGCAGCAAACATACACCCTGCCCGGAACGCCGTTGCGCCGGTGGTTGCAAACGTATTCCCCGGCACCGTAAACAACATATTTGATGCGGTGGCACTATTTGGTCCGAGGGCAAGTGGTGCTTCGACACTTGCCATTGATTGGTATTTGGCTGACTGCGTGATTAACGTCGTCATCCCTTTGACCGTACGACCCAACAATTTATTCTGCAAATTGACATTGGCGACCACCCGGTCACCAGGGCGCACAATCAAGTCGTTGTTGGCCGTCAAGGTGTTTTGCATCAATGACCGCACCTCGTAGGCCCGCAACGCTACTTGGTAGACGGCGATATCGTCGATACCGCCCATAAACGCCGTACCACTTTCGTATCTATTATTGGCGATTCCCAACACAGCTTTTGATTTCTGCCAGCCACCGATGCGCAAATCATTGGCACCGGTATCACTGTCAACAACTCGCCCACGAATCGCATAGCGGGTAGCTTCGTTGCCATTGGTATAAATCACCAATGCCGCACCGTCATAGGTCACCACTACATGCGTCCAGGTTTGTAACGGGAGCGCGACTCCCGTATCAAATTCGTAATTCCCTGATGTCGTACTCAGACTAATCGCCAATACGCCGTTGCTCCGACGCATCAGCTGAAATTCACCGTATTGCCCAATAATCGCATCGTATTGCGTAAAAATGCCGATATTTGGTCGTAACGGCTTGACCCAGGCAGCCACGCTAAATTGTTGCCCAAACTGATACATATTCCCCGTACCGGCATTGTAGTGTTGGTACCCATTCAATAAAATGCTCTTGCTGTTGGGGCGGTCACTCACAACCGTAGGACAGCCACCTACACACGTAAGCACATTTTTTTGGAGCCCATTATTGACAAAACCAGCAATCCCGGACGTTTCGAAATTGACACTGAGGACAGGATTAAGGCCTTCGTTGACTGTCCCATCTGTCCCGACAATATCACCACTATTTTTGGCATAGGGGCTCCAGCCAAGGATGCGTTCACGTACATCGATGATACCGTCACCATCGCTATCACTTTTGAGCGGATCTGAGCCAATCCATGTCGTTTGTGGCACACCATTGACAATCGCATAGGTAACATCCCAGCCACCCACACGGGCACCATTCACACTCCGCACAATTTCTTCGCCATCAGTCAGGCCATCACCATCGGTATCGACACGATTTGGGTCAGTGCCATACTGAAATTCTTGGAGATCGGTGAGTCCGTCGCCGTCACTATCTTTGCTGTTGGGGTTCGTCCCCAAGGCGATTTCGCGATTATCATCGACGCCATCGCCATCACTATCGTAATTATTGTCACTTGACCCTTGGGTCAGTTCGAGGCTATTTGGTACGCCATCATTATCGGCGTCCTTAAATACTGGGAACGACGGTTGGTCATCTACTTCCGGTGACCAATTAAACGTATAGCCATTGTCTTTGGCTTTCATCGTGGTAAATAGCCCAAATGTGCTCGGGAATACGTCAAAAATCGTGGCATCATCTTCGTTTAAATTGGTGTATTTGGTATCTTGGGCTGTTTTCATGTAACAGACGGGGATAGGAAATGGAAAAAACGGCAACGGAATCCAAATCGCAATACAATTTTGTTGCGCCACCTTGCTGGCTTCAGACATCCATACTGCCGGCAAAGCCTGGTTAATCCCACTCTGGGTAAAGACATTGTTATACGAGAACGACATCTCCTTGCGCCACTTAAACCCTTTGTAATCGTCGCGCGTATCGGTATTTTTACTCCAGCTATTAAACTGCGAACCCAAACTAATCGAACCAGTCAAATCAATTTGATCTTTGCTTAACGCATAGGTAAACGCTGTGTTACGTTCATTTTGGGCATTCCACTGCCAAAAATACGGCAATGCCATCCAAGTGGCCGGGAAGGGCATACGATCAATATAATCGGCAACCTTCATATTTGACACCCAGCCGTTCCCTACCCGGAATCCACGCGTCGATGCGGATAGTTTCGGTGATTGTGGCATCACCTCTTGTTTGCGCGAATACGCATCACTCGGATCAATCACCAAATTCGCCGCAAACGGCGAAAAAAGATTGGCCAAAATCCCCGATATTCCGCCACACAACCACTGCCCCGCCGTACTTCGTTGTTTTTCAGGAGAAATATTTTTACAAATCAGATTGGCCAAGGCATCAAGTGCCCCAATAATCGCCGCCACCAAGGCACCAATACCCGTCGCACTCAAAATCAACATCAAAACAATTACTGCCGTCTGACCAATAGCCGCTGATACGGCATTGGCTTTTTGGTAGGCAAATTCAGCGTTTTTAATTGAAATAATCGCCGTAGCCCACGTAGCAGCCAAAGCAATTGCCACCCCTACAATCCCTAGTTTTTTGCCAATCGTATCGGTTAATGTCGCAATTTTTCCCACACTTTCGACGGCTTCAGTCGCGCCGGCGACAGTTTTGGCTACTGAAGCTATTTCTTCGGCATAGTCTTTGTAGGCGCCCACCGCATCAGCGATTGCCATCACTAACTGCACCGACGCCATGACATTATCAACAATGAGTTGGTGATCGGCGAGTTTTGTCCCACTACCAAATACTTGGATGGCATTGACGATAAATGTCCCGGCAGCTACGGCGGTATCGCCGGCACCCAGCCCTTTGGAACGCCCACTATCGGCGTCAGCAATTCCTCCAATTCCTGCGAGCACACCCGACACCAACGCTGTTTGATCGGTGATATTTTGGGCTTTGCTGCCATCCCCACCATCATCTGCAGGAGCACTCGTGTTTGTAGCTTGCACAAAATAAGGCTGGTACAGATTGACAATATCAGTCACTTCCCCATTCCAATCAGGTTGTGACGGTGCCTTAAAGCTATTGATGGTGATGCCACTCAGTTTTTTACCAAATATATCAGCATACATGGTGACTTGTTTGGGGTTAAAAAAGGTACTCACAATCGCAGTAGCGACTGCACCATAGAGCTGTTGCCAAGAATCAGCATCAATAGTGGCAGGCTTACCCACATAATTCCCATTGGCATCTAATGCAGGCGCTACTTGAGATTGCACCGCATCTATTTCATTGCCAATGTCGATATTTTCATACGGAGCCCACTTACCACCCGACACCTTAAACATTTGGCCATTCAGACTTCGGGTAATCCGCACCCCCACGTTACTAAAGCTGATGCGGTTGGTACTTTTGTTAAATACTGCCGTACGCTCACGCCCTTCGCTGGCAATCAATACTGCCGGCTTACAGCGGGGAGTCATATCTGTTTCACATTGACTTAGTAGTTGGGTGGGATCTTGGCCAGTACAATCTTCGGTAGTAATCGTTTTACGACAAATCAGTTGATTCAAAATCGTCGGAATTTCCGTGCTACTGATTTTGATTGATTCAAACGGTGTCGAATACTGAAAAGTACTTGCTCGCGTGGCCGTCGGATCAATCCCATACGTACTCAGGGTCGCTAATGCGGCATTTTTGCGGTTATCAAAGAGGGCTGGAATCGACTTCGTCGTATCGGTTGAATTTACCTCAAGGAACGGGGTATTCATGTACGCATTGTCTAACATGCGTGCCAATTTACTAATCTGCAAACGCCGTTGAGTGCCATTGACTGCTGGTTGGGCCACATCTTCGTAGATTACGGTGCTTTTGAATGGCTGCAATTCCGAAGCCTTCATCCCTGCGACGGTAAATTCCCCATAATAATTGTGCACCGACGTCGTCTGGCTGATGCGTTCGCTATCACTACAATCAGCTTTGTCGGGGGGGCAGACATCTTGGATGGCACTCACAATCCACATCAACCGCGCTTGATGCTGCCCTTCCCATGCCTTGGACGCAGTTTCGTAGTATGTTACCGCTTCATACGCCACAATACTCCCTGTATTGTCATAAACGGGGTTAATCGGCACCAACAACGTAATCTCATTTGATTTTTTTTGGCCTTGGATATCGGTTGACCATACCGCATTGATACCATACGGAGCTAATTTACTGGTATCAAGCCATGCAGGGGTACGGTCATCACTACTACCACCACAGTTATTCGTCGCCACACAGGCTTTTTGCGGTAAGTTGCCATATGAACTCGCACTCACCGGGACACGAATCTCTATCATCCCAGAGACTTTGATGTCGCCGTTGCTTGCACTACTGTCACTCGCCGGATTACTCAAACTTGACGCAAAAGTGGTATCGTTTACCCGCTGAATCTGCCCCTGCTTGTCATTACTCGGCCAATCATAGACCGCCCCATGAGCGTACAACAACTTGGGATCGCTCGGACGAAATTGAAACGACACAACTAATGGCGCTGGCGTACTGCTTGTACTACTATCAGTCACACTATACGTGAACGGTGCACTATCGGTAAATGCAGTATTCCGCCCAACATCAGGCACCATATCGAAGTTATCAGGCACCCCATCGTTATCGTTATCAAAATCCAAAAAATCGGGAATTCCATCACCATCACTATCACGACACGCAGTCGTACCTGCGGTGACATGTTCGGGACATTCAACTCCGTCATCAATGCCGTCGCCATTGGTATCTGGAGAAAACGGCGACGTGTAATACTTCGCTGATCCATATGTCGATGGGTACTTGACTTCAATAAAATCAGACAACCCATCACCATCAGTATCTTTGAGGTTGGGATTCGTACCAATTTGCACTTCTTGGAAGTCCGTCAGGCCATCGCCATCACTGTCAGCATTACGGGGATTCGTACCCAACAGCGCTTCTTGGTTATCGCTTAACCCATCACCGTCACTATCAACATCCGCAGTCGTATCAGCACGCGTCGATAATGCCCGCGACGAACCATTACGCGCCAATGTCATCTGCGCAGGTGACTGTACACCAGCCTGTGGCAAAATCACCCCATTCCCACCAATTACCTGATTAATCGGTGATATCAATGGGTTAAATGGTACTGCAGGTTGTGGCGTTGGCACCGGAACCGTTTGAGTCGCAGCGCGGCTCGTCGCCACCCCACTAAATGGCTGAAACACCATAATCCCTACCACCAACAACGTTAGTGGTAGGGTAAGCCGCCGCCCAAATATCGACACGACCACGCCCACCAGCAGCAACGCCAATACCACCATCAACACAAAAAACGCATATTGCGTCGCCCCAATATCCAACCCCACCATGAAGCTCAACGCGTTGAGTGGCTGATGCAGCATCCGTTGCAATACAATACCTGTGCGGGCATAGTTCAAAAATGTCGTTTTGATAGTGGCATTTACCGCACCCGTACGCGCTGTTTCGGGCATAGTCATCGTCATGTTCAACGTGCTTGGCAAGCCATCTTTGTCGATTGCAATCGTGCCATCACCCTGGGCTTGGCGGAGCTGCGTCGATTGCGCCACACTATACCAATCCGCATTATGGGTGATACCATGTGATTGATCCGCCGCTAATAACCGCGCAAAATGATCCGTAAATTGTTTGCCATCAAACACAAATCCATACGTGAGATTATTTTTATCTTTAACCGTAATATTACGCATCCCTGCCAAATACGAAAGGGCATTTAACTGACTCACATCTTGAATTGCATTTATCGCCGTCCATTTACCGCCGTGTTGGCGCATGTAGGATTGCCCACGCGTACGGCGTATCTCAAAGCTCGCTCCACGGTTGGTAATATTCGTAATAGCTAATTGCGTTGTTTGATTACTTTCGTCGACACTTCCCTCAACCACATATTGTTCATGGGCACTTGGTTTGGCATAATTACTCAAACGTGGCTGGTAATTGGTGATTTGATCGACGTCACTACGAAATTCATATGCACCACTCAGTTGGGCCATTTGCCAGGCATTACTTACTTGGGTATACGGCATTTGGCGTTGCATCGTATCAACGAGCAACAATCCACCGGCAACGACAACAATTATTGCCATAGCAAACAGCGTTATTTGTGCAATGATTGATTTCGACATGTATCACCCCATTATGTTGATGTATATACGCATTCCACTATACTACATATACATATGGCGGATTGTAATATCGCATGTAAATGTGAATATTATATAACAATACTTACGCCAATCTAGGCGTCTCATTGGTTGTGTGGCGGTGCATTGATACGCCCAAGTGCGGAAATTGTGCGATTAATCGGTGATTTTCATTCGTTGTGCAATTTTTGCGGATGCAATTTTAAATCACACGAGTGTTTTGGTGCAATAGTAACCACAGTCGTTATTTTCCGCTATCCAATTGCACACCTAGAGAGATTCCACGCGACGGTTGTCAGCGCAACCGGCATGGAATGACGTGGGGGGGTGGCGTCGGTATTGGATTGAGAAATAGCTGTTATGCTATTGTGTGAAGTGAATAATCAGCGTATTATGCCACTAACATACGCAAAAGGGATTGAACAACAATGCACCATCAGCGCAACGTGCTTTTGTATATAGTCGGACACGACGCAACTGCAGAAACGTATGATTATTTATGCAACCTGTTACCGACAATCAGTCATCTTTCTTACCGCATTGTGATTGTCAATCAGACCACAACATTCGCGCCAGAGCTTCATTCTATTGCGGTACAACATAACGACATCGAAATAATTTCGTTCGATATGCCAGAAAACGCCACCTGGCTCTTGCGCATCCGGACAATGATTGCCTATTTACGTGAACTCCAGCCAACCATCGTCCATTTATTAGCGAACACACTCACGAGTGACCGAGATAGTCAAATTGCAATGTGGTTAGCAACCGTCTCTTGTCGTGTCATGTCAATAACAACTACCACACCCAATACGCCTGCAAATAAATCATCTTTTTTTGCGAAATTCATGAATCAACGAATCATGCAAACAATCCATACCATAATTGTCCCCACCACAACGGCCAAACAACTCATCCACGCAAATTATCAGCTACCCACAACCCGCGTGGAAGTTATTCCGATTGGCATTGATACGGCGCATTATGCGTTACATCAGATCACTCGTCGCACACGAGCAGACTATCATTTACCCCCACAAGGATCTATCATTGCCGCCATTGGCGCATTTACCCCAAACAAAGGCCATGCTTTTCTAATCCAAGCAATGCGTAGTGTATGGCAACAATATCCCGACACCCACCTCGTATTGGTTGGTTCAGGGTCAGAAATAAGCAATTTACACGCACTTGCGCACAAAAGTCCCCAACCAGATCATATTCATTTTTTGCCCCACCTCGAAGACGAACGGCAATTTTTGGCGCTCGTTGATCTCTATGTACACCCATCAATTCAAGAAGGGATGTCATTCCATTTATTGAATGCCATGGCTCTTGAGCGCCCCGTCATTACCAGCGCCATACCCAACGTACAAGAAGTTATCGAAGCCAACGCCAGTGGGTTGTTGGCCCGTCCAGCTGATGCCGATGCCTTGGCATCGGCTATCATACGCGTATTTAATGACCACGAATTACGCATCACCATGGGAATTAATGCCCGGACACGGATTAGCCAACGCTTCCAAGAAGCCCACTGGCATAAACAGACCGTCGATTGCTATCGCCCGCAATCAAAGTCACCATATCGTGTATAGTGCATCATAATCAAAAAACTTGAGTACACCGCCTATGTCACATCCCCGTATCGCCGTCATCATCCCTTGTATCAGTGCCACCGTGCCAGCGCCAGTACTCGCCGCTATCCATAATCAAACTCGTCAGGCTGACGAGGTGATTGTGGTCCACGGTGTCAGCCCAAACGGTCGCGCGCGTAACCAAGGCGTTACTCAAAGTACCGCCGAGTGGTTATTGTTTGTCGACGATGACGCCGTGCTCGGTCATCCTGAACTCATCGAACGATTATTTACCGCAGCCCAACAACCGGGAATCGTCATCGTAGGGAGTGCGCGGATTCTCCCACCCGATGCGCCACCCTTCCAGCAAGCCGTCGCCACCCAAGTAGCCCGGATAGTACACCCCGTTGTGGCGATTAATACCATCACCAACCCTGAACCTCCCAGTTTTTATTGTGATATCACCACCACTTGTTGTCTGATGTCACGGGCATGGTTTGACGCGGTAGGGGGATTTGATGCCAATTTAAGTCGTGGTGTCGACAGTGAATTTTTTGTGCGGGCGCGCCGCACGCCCCATGCGATGGGCGCAGGTAATCTCTTGCTCGTCGCCAATACCTGGGTCTATCACCCAGCCCCGGCCACGCTACGGGCACTCTGGCGCAAACATGTCGCCTATGGTATCGGGCACGCCCAAGAAGTACGCCGTGATGCAACCCGCGCCCGTGGGGGGAATTTTTTTCACACCCCTATTCACGCAGCGCTGTGGATATTTTTTCGTACCATAATCATCCCGATCCACGCCTTTATCCCCTATTCATATGGGGCACCCCAATGGCGTATCGGCTGGTATCCACTCAAAGCATTAGCCTCCTATGCCAGCGCCATTGGCTACGTGATTGGCTGGTATCAGTCATGAAGTTGTGTGTTGATTTACGCTATGCCACCGACAAATTCCCTGGTATCGGGCGGATGGTCACCGCCCTCGCCCATGAATTTGCCCAGCACCCCCAAATAGACCAACTTGATTTACTCATCAATCCCCGCAACAGCAATACCCATCTCACCATCCCCACTATCAATCCAAAAGTCCATCACCACCTGCTCAATGCAGCGCCATTTAGCCTCGCTGAGGCCTGGCAGATGCGACGGATCATGGCAACAACCAACGCAGATTGGTTTTATACACCCTATCTGCGCGTGCCAATGGTACCGATTCCCTGTAAACTCTTAGTCACCATTCACGATGTCATCCCACTCACCACCCCCGCACCATGGTGGGTAAAAATTGGACTACGGGGGGCGCTCACTCTTGTGGCATTACGCGCCAACGCCATTACCAGCGTATCAGCGCATGCCGCACAACAGGTCACTGCCCAACTCTGGCCACATCGCAGTGTGCACGCCATTACCAATGGCGTCGCTGAACAGTTTTTTACCCAACAACCAAACGACACACCATTACCTCCATCTATCACGGGGCCATTTTGTTTGTGTGTCAGTTCCAATCAACCACACAAAAACCTCGCCACACTGGTGGCAGCCTGGGCCGATGCCTATATGCGTGGCACCATCCCCGCCCAGAGTCAATTAGTGTTGGTGGGGCAATTTAGTCCCCACCGACCACAACCCTGGCGCGACGCACGCTACCAACAGTTGCCCATTGTGGTGATTGGCGCACCTGATGATGCGTTATTGAATACACTCTATCGTCATGCCACAGTATTTGTGTTACCGTCGTTGGCCGAAGGATTTGGGTTACCGCTTGTGGAAGCGATGGCGAGCAGTCTTCCCATCATCTGTCACCCCCACCCCGCAATACGTGCAGTAGTAGGTGATGCGGCAATTCTGTGTGACATGCATGACTCTGCACAATTAGCGCAGCACATTACCAGCCTGTGGGACGACCAGCCCCGCCAACAGCAACTGCGTGAGGCAGGCAACCAACGTGCTCAGCTATTTCATTGGCGCACCGCCGCTGCTGCCTATATCCAATTAATGCAATCCCACGTACCACAATAATCCCCACCGGCACAGGTTGTGTCGGTGGGGGTATTCGATGAGGTAGCATCAATTTACGGGGCGGCGGTCACCGGCACAACTTTGTCGGGCGAAACATAGTGTAGCCCACCATTTGGTGTTTCGTTGGGGGTACGGAGGTTGGGAGATGGTGGCGGCATCGGGATTTTGGGAGCATTACCGGCTAAATCAACTGGATTGAATACGAAAATATTCGGCCACGGCTTAAAGCGTGTGGTGTATTTATCAGGATCGCGTGCGACACCGGTGGCGTCAGTCACCGTCCGTACGATTTCGATGGTCAAGCCATCGCGGGCATGGTCACTTTGCTTTACAGCACCGGCAGGTTGCTCAGGGTCAGTGACAAACACTGGCGTCGTCGGTGCCGTAACACGATCACGAATCACTTGGGTCATTTCGACTTTGCGATTGGGCGACGTGCCATACAACCGTACTGAAGCCACACCAGTTTTGGGGTTCGAGTAGGTTTGCATCAAAATCCAGTGCCCGGTATCGTTGAGGAATTTCAAATCTGGTCCACCGGTAAAAATCGTAGCATCCATACCAGTGGGGCCATATTTGTCATACCAACTAATATAAAACGAATGCCCCCAGCGCTCAGTAATCGGCAAGCCAGCCCAAAACGCTGCGCGAAATACGGTGGTGGAGTCTTGGCAAATCCCACCACCAAATTCGAGTTGGGTACGTGATTGGATAATGGCATAGCCTTTGACAAAGCCATTTGTCTCGTCAATTTGCCCAACTGTATCGTCAAATGAAAACTCATCACCTGGGGCAATCAACACCCCGTCTAACAACGCCAACCCAGCCTGAATGTTGGTGACACGATATGGTGCTGACCCGGTAAAGTCACTTTTGCCCTCAGAAATGAGTTCGGTAATCCCTAGCGACGCCAAATTGTTTTTGTCAATCGGTACTGCCACATAGCGCGGATGGAGCTCAATCGTCCGGACTCCTTGATCGACATTATTCACCACTAAATCGCGGCTTTCATGTTTGTTGATACGCCACCCCGGCGCACCGGTCTTGATGATTTGCAAATCGCCACCATTCCAGGCAACCCGCGGGTATACCGGAATCGTTTGGGTCGTTTCACCAATCACTTCCATGCGTCGTTCGATTTGATACGGATTCAAAAATACTTTATAGCTATCAGTACCATTTTTGTCAGATTGTTGCACGATTTCGATCATGCGTGCCAAGTCGTCGCTACTCCACACAAATTCTTTGTCGTTGACTTTAATCGTCACTGGTTGACTAATCAAATCCACCACACGGGAGCGGGCGGCTTGGATTGCGGCGTTGGTCACACGTGGTGATAATTCACGGGTTGCCAAGGTGACTTGTTGTTGGCTGACTAACAACGACAACGTTTCACGGATGCGTGCAACCGTCTCGTCGACGAGCAACATGCGCCCCACCTTGCCATCCTTGACCATCAACGTCGTGCCCTCCATGTGGAGTTTGGGATCAAGGGCTGGTGCATCAACAATAGGCGCCAAGCGCGCAACACTCGCTTGGGCTTTGGATTCATCGACCACAATCAATACCGGCACAGACACACTTTGCTGGAGCGTCTGCCAAATGGTTTGTACATTACTCATCATGTCACGGGTACGACCGATTTTGTAGGCTTGTTGGACGCTGTCATGCACATCCATCACCAGACCCAAATCTTTACCCGATACGCGCCACGACCGACCTTCAAAATTCAAAATTACCGGTACATCAGTAAAGGCCCGGAAATGTTCCGTGATTGCGGCTTCCGCTTCATCGGGTTGCAAACCACCGACATTCACCCCCAAAATCGATACATTGGGATAAATCCGTTGTTGATATCGTCGCTCAATCGACAAAAACCAGATGCCACCGGCGGCAATCAATATCAATACCACCAATAAGCCACTCATCATAAATTGCGCACGTCGCTGGATCTGACGGCGACGTACGGTTAAGGCACGACTCCGTTGACGGTTGTTGCTCATCGGCAATGAATCTGTATGTTGGTAATCAGGTGCCACGCACGTGCTCCCCGTTTAAGTAAATAGCATCGAGAACATTCTTCGTTTATTTTACACTATAATTACCTACCGTAATTACCACAAAATCCCTATGTACACCTGTTTTTTTGCTGAAAAAACGACTCACCCTATTTGCGGTTTTTACGACGGGCACGGCGTGACCAAGACACCGACAACCCACCATGTCGCCGCAACCGTTCAAGCATATCCAGATTCAGCAAACGAACCCGGCGTGGAGTGCCATCAATCGCCTCACGACGCCGTAACCAATGCGGGACAGTCGGCATAAATGTGCGTTTGGAAGTAATGGGTGGATCAAGAGTTAATTGCGCCAAAATAATATCAGCAATCCGCTTGGCACCATCCCGTGGTACCGCATCCGCCAAACGCGCCACTGTGGCAGTATGGACTACAGGGTCGCGTAAACCCGTCACCGCTGCGACAATTTCGGGAATGCGTTTGGAATACGCCCCTAAGCCACGATCAACCACAAAGGAAATATTGCCCTGCTCTTGCATCCCCACCGCTTCGGTAATCACTACGGGGCGACGCATCACCAGTGCTTCCATCAATGTCCCAGGGCCAGCTTTGGTGACGACCACATCACTCGCCGCCATCAATTGTTCCATGTTATCGACAAAACCATAGATATGGACATGCGCCGGTAATCCCAAGCGCTGAAGCTCCGTGCGCAATGCGGCATTACGACCAGTCACCACAAACATTTGCATGTCGGGGTGGGCAGCATGCAACGCCACGACCAATTCCCGTAGACGCCCCGAACCCACACCACCCGCAGTCAACAGCACTGTAAATCGGTCGACATCAACAGCCAACAACCGCCGTGACTCCCGATCTGTCAATGTACACGCCGTAAATTTGGGATGCACTGGGAAGCCCGCATAAACCACCTTGTCCTTTGGCATACCCTGTTTAAGCAGGACATCAGCACCTTCTTGGGTCGGTGCCACACACAAATCAGCATCCAAATCACCCCACGCCGTGTGCAAACTCACCAAATCAGTGACTACGGTAATAAACCGAAACTGCATGTTGAAGGTACGCCGTGCATGCCCAATAAACCGATTCGCCAAGGGATGCACTGACACCACCAAATCAGGTTTGTAGGCATCGATTGCCCGCCGGATATTCCGTTGCGCCGACAAATAGGCAATTTCTGAAATCGTATCAACCCGCCGCCGCCCATTCGTCAACTGATATATCAAATCCCACAACGGCAACCACCGCGTCGACAAATTGTCATATAAACCCGGTGCGTTTCGCAACAACGGCAGGCCAGTACTCGTAATCAAGTCAATCGTGCTATATTCCAAACCATGTGCGTCTGGATGTTGCAATAAGGCCGCATGTAAGGCTGCGGCTCCTGAGCGATGCCCACCGCCGGTATCTGAAATTGCAAATAAAATGCGATTACGCCGACTCATATGCGCTCCTACAATTGACCATCATGTCGTTACCTAGTTGTTTTGGCAAAAAGTCACACGTTATTCATATGTCGACACACCATATATCAACCCACCATATGTCTCTGCTTCTATCCTACCATAACCACTTGCGATATTCTACGTATTGCACTGTGTAAAATACGGAAATTCAATCTGTGTGCATCTTTTGCACTTGGATTGATGTGGCGCACACACCAAAATAGGGGATGTGTTCTGGATATTTGGGGGATATAAACAGCACACCATTTCAACTATAGTTATTGCATCTCCTCACTTTAAATAATATCACTTACAAAAAGGAGGTCTTGCCATGCCCCACATGACATCTCGCCCGATGCAATCGCCCCCAACCGTCACACTCCCCGCGTTACACGTCACCACGTTTGGGGAATTTCGCTGTCAATACAATCACACCCTCATCACCCCAGCACAATGGCGCTCCCAACGGGCCACGGAATTGTTTTTGTTGTTGATTAGTGCAGATACCCACACCCTGACCCGTAGCCAAATCGCCGCACAACTCTGGCCAGAGCTCAACCCGATTGCCGCCAGCAATAATGTGCGGGTCTCGTTATCGCGGCTCCGGCAGGCCCTCGCAGATACCAGCACCATCAATCCACTCATCATTGCCGACAATACCCGCATCCGATTACAGCTACCACCGCAGAGTGCAATTGATATCGATGAATTTCGTCACGCCGTCAACGCAGCTCGGCGCATTTACGACAATCGCACGGCTCTCCCTCATCTACGCCACGCCGCTGATATATACCGTGGCGCCTACCTCGCCGATCAGCCCCTCGCCGACTGGCAACTGACCTACCGTGAACAATCCGCCAACGAATACATCGAAATCGCACTGCGGTTAGGGCGCACACTCCTCGCACTCAACCTCCATATCGAATTAATCGAACGGATGTGGACACTGTTGAATCACGATGCCTCTATCGAAGAAGCCCACCGCCTACTGATGGCATCCTATCAAGCCACCGGCAATACCGAAATGGTGCGGCGCGTCTATCAATCGTGCAAAGTATTACTCTGGCAACAACTCGGCACAGCTCCCCACCACGACACAACCGCCATGTACCACCAAGTGAATGCTGGCTAAAAGCGCCACATTCATGTTCGTCATATGCAAAAAAACATACCCGCGCAGGGTGTCACATGGATGTGACACCCTGCGGTATAATGAAATCAACAATTACGACATATTGTGGTAAATATAATAATGAGTTACACATTTGCCCAAGCACTGACTGATTGGCAAACCGATCAACGCAAGCGCCGCCGTCAATTATCACCCGCCACGATCGCGTCGTATAGCGACGCCTGGCATTCATTTAGTGCGTGGGCGGCGGCTCAACAACGCCAATCCACCGCCGACATTGCCAACACCGATTTGGCCGAATGGATCAACAGTCTGCGCCATTTGGCAGATGGCTCGGTCCAAACCTACAGCCACGGAGTACTTGCGATTTGCCGGTATCTGGCCGATCGCAAGCATCTGACGTGTGACCTATCGGTGTTGCAAATGCATCTGAGTGACGCATTACCCCGCATGTCACCCGGCCGCGCCCCCGATGTCGCCGATTTACGCCGGTTGGTGACGTTTTATGATGCAGAGCTCCCTGCGGGTCCAGCCCAAAGCAAAGATGAACGTGAGCGCCTCAGTGGTTTGCGCAATGCCGCCATCCTACATTTGTTGTTTTCAACCGCTGCCCGTATTTCTGAAATATTAGCACTCGATGTGGCCGATTTGCGCGGTGATCATGGCCAAATCGCTAACCGCGCCACTGTGGTCGGTAAAGGCAACAAACCACGTAAGATTTTTATTCGTCCGCATGCCCGCACGGCCATCGAGCGCTATTTACTCGCGCGGCGCGCAACATTCCCCCACGCCAGCGCAGTGTTTATTTCGCACGGGCCACGTGGGGCAGGGCATCGCCTCAACCGGATTGCAGCCTGGAGCATCGTCACCCATGCATCACTGACACTCGCAGACTCCGTCGAGCAAGCGGGGCGCTTCCGTGAAGCAGAATTACTCCGGGGCACCACCCCTCACACGTTTCGTCATTTTGTGGCGATGTGGCTGCTCAACGAAGGTGTGCAACTTTCTGAAGTGTCGGCACTCCTCGGCCACGCCAACACCCGCATTACCGAACAATATTATGCCCGCCATACCGATGACCGCTTGGCCGAAGTACTCGACCAATTCGCCGCTGATCCCCTATGAAAAGTAGGAAGGAGGAAGCATAAAGTAGGAAGGAGGAAGCATAAAGTAGGAAGTAAAGTAGGAAGGAGGAAGCATAAAGTAGGAAGCAAAGTAGGAAGCAAGTTTGAGGCATGCCTCAAACGAAGGAGGGGCGAATCATGCCGGCGAATTTATTCGCCGCTATTCGCCCAGAGGAAGTATGGTTGACATTCATCGCCCCACCACAATCAACAACACACCGCTGCGCCCTCTGCGTGCTCTGCGCGAGACAAATACCATACCTTATATTTTTTTGGGGATACGCATAGCATACCCAATCGTTACCACGCCCACAATCAACAGCAACAGCAATGCCCACAGCTTGCCCGTCGCACCGATATCGGCAATCCCCAATATCCCAAAGACCAAACTAATTGCATAGAAATACAACGCAATGTGGCGTGGCGCAAATCCTGCATCGGTCAATCGTTGATGTAAATGATCACGACCACTATGGGTGGGAGAGCGCCCCGCCCACACCCGCGCCACAATCAACCACGCCACATCGAGAATCCACACGCCCAATACCAGCATTACCGTGGCCATTTTGGCGCCCCCAATGATGGCACTTATCCCGAGTACATACCCCAATAATTCCGCACCAGAATCACCCATAAACACTTTTGCCGGCGGGAAGTTGAAAATCAAAAACCCGGCCGCCGCCCCAGCCAACGCCAACGGCACCATCGCCACCGTGTATTGGGCAGGGTCGAGGCGCAAGGCATGCAACCCCAACATCAGCCCCGCAATCAACGATACCCCAGCCGCCAAACCATCGACACCATCCATCCAATTGACGGTATTCGTCATCCAGCCCAACCAAAAAATAGTCACGATAATCGCAAGCCATGGTGATATGGCATAAAAATCAAGCTGTTGTCCAAACGGGATATTGAATCCGAGCAAGACAATCCCCCGCACCTCGGTCAAACTCCCCAAGGCATCGGGGTAGCGTTGCTGATCCCACAAAAACGGCCCCACGGCAATCACCCCGGCGAGAATATTGACCCCAAATTTGGGCAACCACGGCAATTCGATGACATCGTCGAGCCACATCACGGCAAAGGTCAGGGTTGCCCCCACAAACAGCAATCCCAATCGCAATTCATCACGGGGGGTGCGTTGCAGTTCAGGAATCCAGCGCCCTACCAACCATGACACGAGCAACGCTACCACAAAGCCGGCATAGATGGCGATACCACCAATAGTCGGCATAGCACCTTGATGCGTGCGACGCCCACCGGGCATCACCACCCACCCCCGGGCGAGGCACAGTCGAATCACGACGGGCGTCAAAAGCCATGCGCTGAGAAAACCAACCACCATGATGCCGAGAGTTGCAATAATTGCCATACCGCGCTCCTTAGTACGTACCAAATTGGCGGTCACCGGCATCGCCCAAGCCTGGCATGATATAGCCAATATCGTTTAGTTTTTCGTCAATTGCTGCCAAATACAAAGGCACATCGGGATGTTCATGTTGCATCAATGCGACTCCTTCTGGTGCCGCAATCAAACCCAGGAATTTGATACGTTTGACGCCCCACTGCTTGAGCACCGTCACCGCAGCACTTGCCGAGCCACCCGTGGCCAACATCGGGTCAAGTACCAACGCCACATCGATATTCACTTCCGGAGGGAGTTTGTTGTAATAACTAACTGGTTGCAACGTATCATGGTCGCGGTACAACCCCAAATGCCAAATATGCGCCGTGGGAATCATGTCGATAATCGGTTCGACCATCCCTAATCCGGCCCGCAAAATCGGCACCAAGCCGATCCGTTCGGCGAGCACATGCCCGGCATACGGCGCCATCGGCGTTTGCACCGTATGGGATTGGAGGGCAATGTCATTGGTCGCTTCATACATCAAAAATTGGGTAATTTCACCCACTAATTCTCGGAAAATTTTTGATTTGGTAGTTTGGTTGCGCAACATTGTCAATTTGGTCAATACAAGGGGGTGTTGCGATACATGCACGAGCGACATAGTTATACCAATCACTGTTTGATTATCAATATCGCTCATTATAAACTATTCACTTCTCATCTCGCACAGCGCACGCAGAGAACACAGAGGCGTTTTTTGATTTTTGATTGATGTGTGCGCATGAACGACGTTCAACGCGATATGCCGTCATACCTGACATTCTGCATTCTGCATTCTGCATTCTACATTTTCAATTTTCAATTTTCAATTTTCAATTCATTGCATGGTACAATCCAAATACATTGACCATCCGTATTAAATAGAAAGAGTACGACCATGACGCTTGGATGGGAAGAAATCCTGATTGTCCTGCTTGTGGTTGGCTTCGTGGTGGCATTCTCGTTCCGGGCGGGCATCATACGTGGTCGTCAAACGCGACGCCCACCTAAGGAGTAATACCAATGGCCTTCGAAAATCTCCAATCACAACAATTTATGAACCTCATCACCTATCGTAAATCGGGTGTCGCAGTACGTACGCCAGTTTGGTTTGTCCAAGACGGGACAAGTTTGTATGTGATGACGGGCAAAGATGCCGGCAAAATCAAGCGCATCCGCAACAACCCGAGCATCGTCGTTGAGCCTTCTGACCGCGCTGGTAAAACTCTTGGGGCTGAACAATCAGCCCACGCCCAGCTCATCAGCGACCCAGCCATCGAAGCTCGTGCGAGTACCTTACTCAACCAAAAATACGGCTTCATGAAGCGCATGTTTGATTTTATGGCCTTGCTCAGTGGTGGCCTCAAAAACCGCGCCTATATTGTGATTACCCCAGCCCAATGATTCTCACCCTGACCTGCAATCCGGCCTGCGACCGCACCCTCATCGTACCCGGCTTCCGCCATAGCGACGTCACCCGCGTCCAATCGCGCCACGACGCCGCGGGTGGCAAAGGGCTCAACGTGGCGCGGGCACTGGCTACCCTCGGCGGCGCCTATCACGCCATCGCCCCCCTCGGGGGTGCAACGGGTGCATATGTGGCAGCCCTGGCTACCGCCGAAGGGCTCCAGCTCACCGCGGTGCCGATTCACGACCAAACCCGTACCTGTCTGCTCATCACCGACCCCGCCGCCCCCGATCAGCTCGTCATCAATGAGCCTGGTCCACAGCTTAGTGGCCTCGAATGGCAGGCACTCCAGCAGGCGGTGATTACGGCAGCGGCTACGGCTCACTATTTAACCATCTCAGGGAGCCTCCCGCCCGGCGTGGATGCTCAGCAATTGCGCCAGCTCATCAACGCCGTGCCCCCAACCTGCACCGTGCTGCTTGACACCAGTGGTGCGCCCCTGCTAGCCTGCCTCGATGCCCCCATTGGGTTGCTCAAAATCAATGCCAGCGAATTAGCCCAGGCCATCAATCAACCCATCGCCAGCCACGCCGAGGCGGTTACTGCTGCCCGTCAGGTATGTGCCCACGGTCCCCGCGCCGTGGTTATCACTCTTGGCGCCGGCGGCGCCATCGCCGTCGATGCCAACGGCGCATGGTATGTCGCCGCACCGACGATTCATGCCGTCAGCCCGGTAGGGAGTGGCGATTGCACCCTGGCAGGGATTGTGATGGCCTTCCAACAAGGCTTACCCCTCGCCCACGCCCTACGCTGTGGCGTCGCCGCTGGCAGTGCCAACGCCCTGCAACCGCAAGCGGCTGTCTTTGATATCACCCAATACACCACGTTTTGCCAACAATTGACGATTACGTCAATTGCCTAAACTCCATTCCGTGATGGTGACGCTCCATCACGGAATTTTTGGCGTTGGCGTACCTTTTCCCTCATCCGCAACGGTATTTCAGGCGAGTTTATCGTCACTGTAATATTGATTGCGAGGTTCCCATGAGTCTTTCGATGACCTTCCCGTTGCGCATCCGCGAAGCCGCTTCTGACGAACATCCCTTGGCACGACTGGCCCTACATGGCGCCAATACCCTCAGCGATGCCGAATTGATTACCTTGTTGCTGGGCACCAGCGATCAACCCCAAACCCAACAAATGCTCACGGACGTCGGCGGACTGTCTGGACTGCAACGCCTCAGCATCGACGAACTACAACAGCTCCCCGGCATCGGCACCATGCGGGCTGCCCGCATCAAGGCCGCCCTCGAATTAACCCGGCGCATGGTGTTGTCGGGCTTCGAAGATCGCTTCCAGATCCGCGCCCCTAGCGATGCCGCCCAGCTGATGCTCATCGAGATGAGCCACCTCGACCAAGAACATCTACGCGTCATCTGTCTCGACACCAAAAACCGCGTCCAAAAAATCCAAACCCTGTATGTGGGCAGTCTCAATTCGTCGCTGTTGCGCGTCGGTGAAGTCTTCAAAGAAGCGATTCGCCTCAATAGCGCGGCGATTATTTTGGTGCATAACCACCCTTCCGGTGACCCTGCTCCCTCAAGCGACGACATCCAAGTGACCCGCGATGTCTTTGCCGCCGGTAAATTACTCGATGTCGACTTGCTCGACCACCTCATCATCGGCCAAGGACAATGGGTTAGTCTGCGCGAACGGGGCCTCGGCTTCCACTAAAGTCCAACACCCCGACATGACGCGTATGCATCATGTCGGGGTGATATTTTTTCACGCCAGAAGCCCTATTTTTTTACCAGATATTACATTGCCAAGGCCCGCTGAATTTCACGCCAGCCGATTAAATGAATCCCCGCTGATTCCACAAATGTGCGCAATTCGGGGTCGGTCATCACGGCGTGATCACGCACCCGGGCTTGCCAGTCAGGGGCGATGCCACGTAATTCAGGGGTATCGAGTGACGGATGATGAATGAAGTAGGTCAACCCACTCGGTAATTCGTGAAACAACTGCTTGGTGGCAGCCAGCCCCGCCGACGCATCGCCCAACTCAAGCCAGCGCATTTGGTCAAAAAACGGTTGCCCACTCGCTTCGATTTGTTGCAAGGTGGCCAATTGGAAGGCACGCGTCTCGGCATCGAACCCCCGTCGTGCCAAATCAGCATCTGATTGACGAGGCACAAACACCGGCACCTGATAGCGTTGCCCCAATCCCATATATGACTCAAAAATCCCCGCACCAAACATCGTCCCCATGTGCGAATCGCAATGGCTGGGCTGCATCCCCCACGCTAACGCCAATGCGTATTGGGCGTCGATTTCGGCAGCGACTGCGTCACGCTGGGCAAGGTCAAATATTTCGGCACTACTGCGTGGCATAAACCCTT
>CANFUF010000014.1 GCA_947450095.1 Roseiflexaceae bacterium | reverse complement strand
GGCTCATTTGCGCCGTGCGGTATTTCAAGGAGCCGGCTGGGCGTTGCTGGCGAGTATCGTGACATGGTTCATCGTGGTCGCGATTATGAATCAAATCAACGCACCGGCATTGCATATCCAAGCCGCCACCGGGTTATTGGCGATTGTGGTGTTGCTGGTGATTATGAATTGGTTTTTGCATAGCGTCTATTGGACGGGCTGGATTTCGCTCCACAATCAGCGCAAACGCGAGCTACTCGGTAGCGGTGTGGCTCATTCCAAAACAATGTGGGGGATGGTGGCGCTGGGATTTAGTGCTGTCTACCGCGAAGGCTTCGAGATTGTCTTGTTTTTGCAAAACGTGCGCCTCCAAGTCGGTACTCCTACCGTCGTGATGGGTGTAGTGATTGGGTTGGCGTTTACTGGGGTCATCGGGTTAGTGACGTTTTTGACGAACCACAAACTGCCCTACAAGCAATTATTGATTGTGACGGGGTTGTTGTTGGCAATGGTGCTGGTGGTGATGGTGGGTGAGCAAGTCCAAGAAATGCAACAAGCAGGCTGGATTGGCACTACGCCGGTCAATTTGGCGATTCCCGGTTGGTTGGGGATGTGGTTTGCCTTGTTCCCCAATCTCGAAGGGTTGATTTCCCAATTTGTGGCAATTGTGCTGGTGATTGGCTCGTATGTGGTGGCGCGTGGTATGACCATGCGCCGCAACGCTCAATAAATCTGGGGTGAAAAATTGGTGTGGATTGCCAAATCCACACCAATTTTGTAAATTGGGTCAAATTCGATTTGACAAGCGACCACTGACAGCGTATACTGCAAAAAGAGTTTTGGGGGTGTAGCTCAGCTGGGAGAGCGCGACAATCGCACTGTCGAGGCCAGGAGTTCGAGCCTCCTCACCTCCACCAAAATTGAATATTACACATGGGGCAATAGCTCAGCTGGGAGAGCGCAACGCTGGCAGTGTTGAGGTCTGGGGTTCGATCCCCCATTGCTCCACCAATCAAAACCGCAATCAGAGAAATCTGGTTGCGGTTTTCTTTGCCAAAAATCTCAGCTACGGTTGATTTACCCTTGCGTGCATATTTTGGAGAGACAGATTGTTCTATACTAGGCATAATCCAATTTATGTACATAAGGAGTCACTGCAATGATGCATGCCCAAGAATGGCACGATAAGCGTGCCCGTCTGGCCCACCTCATGACCCAAAAAGGGTTACAAGGGGTATTGTTGACTCGCTGTGCCAACTTCAGTTGGATAACCTGTGGTGGCCAAGCCCATGTCGGGCTCAATAGTGAGTCAGCGGTGGCCAGTGTGCTGTGTACGCCTAGCGGTGATTATTTGCTGGCAAGTCGCATCGAAATGGCCCGCATGCAGGCCGAAGAAGTTGCTGGATTGCCGTTGACACCCCATCAATTCGATTGGTTTGACCCAACCGCTCGTGATCGCTTTGTGGACGAAGTGTGTGGCGTCGGGTGCTGGGGCAGTGATATCGCTGGTGCACCACAGTCGGTGGCAGCTGAATTAACCAATTTGCGGGTGAACTTGACGATTGCAGAGCAAAACCGTTTTGCCAGTCATGGTTTGGCCACTGGCCTGGCCATCGAAGCCGCTGCCCGCCTCGTGGAACCGGGTATGAGTGAGCTCGATGTGGCTGGGCTCCTGGCCCAGCAGGTCTATACCAGTGGTGCGACTCCCGTGGTCGCGTTGATTGCTGCTGATGAGCGGATTCGCAACTTCCGCCATCCTGCTCCTACCCTGCAACGGGTCAATCAGATGGTGATGTTGGTGGTCTGTGCGCGCCGGCATGGTTTGATTGTATCGGCCACGCGGTTGGTATCGTTTGGACGGGTTGATGACGTGATTGCGCGCCGCGCCGAGGCCTGTGCCCATGTCGATGCCGTGGCCTGGCAGGCCTCGCAGCCTGGCCGGCGCTTGGGTGAAGCGTTTGGTGATATCTGTGCGGCCTATGCGGTCCACGGGTATCACGAAGAATGGCATAAGCATCATCAAGGTGGCGTGACTGCGTATGAAAATCGTGAAGTACAAGCGCGTCTCGATAGCATGCACGCGATTGCGGTCGGTCAGGCCTTTGCCTGGAATCCGAGTATTACGGGGACCAAATCCGAAGATACCATGTTGCTTACTGACCACGGCCCACTTGCGCTGTCAACCACTGGGCAATGGCCGATGATTGCCACCAGTGTGGCAGGGGTGGTGGTGGAACGGCCGGGGATTTTGGTGCGTTAACGAGTCTTTTGCTACTGACCGGTCGGTTAGAGTTTGGCGTTAGAATAGGATAAACTGCCTATTTATGATGCAAAATGATAGGTAACAAGGTACAATACAGGCAGTATTATCAGCCAAAGGATTTGCCATGCGTACCTCACAATTATTGCGGTTGAGTGCCATCCATGTGGCAGTTGCCTTGACATTGTTACCCATCAATAGCACGCTGAACCGGATTATGATTAGCGAGCTGGGGATTTCGGCGACGCTGGTGGCGTTGTTAATAGCCGTGCCCTATATATTGTCGCCCATGCAGATGTGGGTGGGTTCTCTGAGCGAACGTTACCCCTTGTGGGGCTGGCGACGTACGCCCTATATCATGCTCGGTTTAGTGTTGTGTGCCGTTGGGTCGGCCTTGACACCCCAAGCCGCCTACGCCATCCACGACGGCGTCTGGTGGGGTGTGCCGTTAGGATTTGTGGCGTTTGGTGCGTGGGGCTTCGGTTTTAATTTTGCCACGGTATCATACTTGTCACTCGCCACCGAGTTATCGGGGGCGGGCCAACGGGCTCGTACGGTGGGGGTGATGTGGTTTATCTTGATTTTGAGCATGATTATTGGTGGGATTAGCTTAGCACGCAGTATCGAGCCCTATAGTCACGCCCGTTTGGCACAGGCATTTGAGGTTATTGCTGGCCTGGCCTTGACCATAGGGCTGTTGGGGTTGATCGGACTTGAGCCCCGCTACACTGTAGCGCAAGGCGAACAACGGATGAGCATGGGTGCGACATTGCGCATGGTCGCCCAAAATCCCCAAGCCCGCTACTTTTTTGTCTATTTGATGCTGTTGCTGATTGCATTGCTCGGTCAAGACGTGTTGCTCGAGCCTTATGCCGCCGATGTGTTTGGGGTATCGCCGGCCAACACCACCCGCTATACTTCGATTTGGGGGGTGGCGTTGTTGGTAGGGTTGCTGGTCACCAATCGACTGACGCTGTGGTACGGCCTCAAACGCGCCGCCCAAGTTGGTGCAGCATTTGCTGCCCTGGGATTACTGGGGATTGTACTCGCCGGTGTATTCCATCAAGTTGGCTTGTTGATCCCTAGTTTGGTGTTGTTTGGCTTTGGTTCGGGGATTTCGACCGCCGCCAATCTGGCGTTGATGCTCGATATGACCATCGCCGGCCAAGTGGGCTTGTTTATCGGTGCGTGGGGCGTGGCCGATGCCTTGGCGCGCCTCGGTGGTACGCTGTTGAGCGGCGTGGTGCGTGACGTGGTGACCTACGGTGCCGGTAACAAACTCGCCGGATATGCTACCGTATTTGCGATTGAATTGGTGGTGTTGCTGGTTTCGATGGTGATGCTCCAACGCATTCGTAGTGATGAATTCCAAACTAAAGCGGTCGAAATCGTCGAAGTTGCGGCACACTTGAGCTAATGGGTAATATGTCTCGCACAGCGCACACAGAGGACGCAGAGGCGTTTTTTGATTGATGTGCGCTGATAATGTTACTTCAAACTTCATGCTTCAAACTTCCTACTTCGTTTGCTCGCACAGCGCACACAGAGGACGCAGAGGCGTTTTTTGATTGATGTGCGCTGATAATGTTACTTCAAACTTCATGCTTCAAACTTCCTACTTCGTTTGCTCGCACAGGGCACGCAGAGGACGCAGAGGTGGTTTGTTGATTGACGTACGCTGATAATGTTACTTCAAACTTCATGCTTCAAACTTCCTACTTCGTTTTCCTACTTCGTTTTCCTCCTTCATACTTCAAACTTTCTACTTCGCATGGCGGGGGTGTGCATCGGGTGGTTTTTTGGTGGCATCCACATAGTTCAAATATTTTTGAAATAATTTTCGGCACAAAAAAGCAGATACCCACAGGAGCCTCAAGCGCTCCCGTGGGTATCGTGTGTGGTGTGTATTTAGGCGTGGGTGCCGTTGCTGGTGGCGGCGGGTGTGGCAATCACCGGTGAATTGGTGTTGCGCCAGTTGACCGAGGGCATTACCAAGGCACTGCGCACTTGATGGCGCTGGGCATAGACCATATGCATCACCGAATTCAACAAGGTGTCGTTGAGCAGATGTGGTTGCAGACCGAGGTCAATGAGCTTGCTGTGGGCGGCATTGTAGTAGTGGGCTTCTTTTTCGACCCGGGGATTTTCGAGGTGTTGGATGGTGGCATTGATACCGAGGGTTTTGGCGGCGTCATGCACCATATTGGCCAATTGCAGCACATTGAATTGTTCGGTGAATTGATTGAACACCCGGAATTCGCCGCGGGCGGCGGGGAAATTCAAGGCCAATTCCACACACGCCAAGGTATCGCGGATATCGAGGAAGCCCCGGGTTTGACCGCCTTGACCATAGACGGTCATGGGCATATCAATCACGGCTTGCACCAAAAAGCGATTGAGGGCGGTGCCAAATACGGCATCGTAATCGAAGCGGGTGACGAGGCGTGGGTCAATGTTTGTTTCGGCTGTTTCGAGGCCATACACCACTCCTTGGTTGAGGTCGGTGGCGCGGATGCCCCAGGCCCGGCAGGCAAACATCATGTTGTGGCTGTCGTGGACCTTGCTGAGGTGATAAAACGAGCCGGGTTGTTTGGGGTAGGGCAGGGTGTCGGTACGGCCATTGTGGGTAATGGTGATGAAGCCTTCTTCGATGTCGATGTTGGGGGTACCGTATTCGCCCATAGTGCCCAATTTGACCAAATGACAATCGAGGTTGTGTTCGGCGATGGCATAGAGCAAATTGAGTGTGCCCACTACGTTGTTAGTCTGGGTATAGACGGCGTGGCGGCGATCAATCATCGAATAGGGGGCACTGCGTTGTTCGCCGAAGTGCACCACGGCATCGGGAGCGAAGCTTTTGAACACCGGCTCAAAAAAAGAATAATCACACAAGTCACCCACAAACAATTCAATCCGTTTGTTGCTGACTTGTTGCCACACCGCGATACGTTCTTGGATCGAGGTAATCGGCGTCAGGCTATGGGCACCGAGCTCGTGGTCATAACCACGGCGAATCAAATTATCGACGATAGCGACATCGTGACCACGTTGTGATAGATGCAGGGCTGTGGGCCAGCCGAGGTAGCCGTCGCCACCAATAACCATAATGCGCATTGTGATTCTCCTTTGAGTAATCTGCTGGCGTCAACCACGTCGGTACAATACTCCATGATACAATGGTATGGTACATGAGTAATGTCATAAAGTGATTGTCTTTTGGTTAATGGTTTGTTGTGAATGCGAGATTGTTGTTATGATGCGCATGTCTAGTCAAGTGGAATATGGATTACGTGCAATGCTCGACATCGCCTTGAACGGCAGCGATGGCCCGGTGCAAGCCGGCGATATCCACCGCCGTCAAGGCATCGACGAACATTTCGTCAGCCAGATATTATTGATGCTCCGCCGGGCTGGCCTAATCGAAAGCTTGCGTGGCCGCCAAGGTGGTCACCGCTTGGCGCGCCCAGCATCGTTGATTACGGTACTCGAAATCATCGAAGCGCTCGAAGGCAGCGACGAAGCCCGTGAACGCCCAGGACGGGCCAATGTGGTCGAAGTTGCGGTGGTGCGTGATGCCTGGAACGACGCCCGCGACCGCGTGCGCTGTTGCTTCCGCGACGTCACCCTCGCCGATTTGTGTGAACGCCGCAATGCCTTGTCGACCAGCTCATATATGATTTAGTGTGGCTATTATTTTTTTGTAAAAAAGCGTGCTGGCCGTCGTGAATAATCCACTAATGGCCAACCCCACTGGCCTCGAACCCAAAACGTAACCAGGCCATGATGCCCAATTCGACGCTGGTAATCAATGTGGCCACCAAAAAGGGTTTGATAAGCTCGGCAAGATGACTAATCTTGCGTTGGTCATATCCCGCAGCAACCGCCACGGCAAAAGTATTGGAAATCA
Organism: Roseiflexaceae bacterium; assembly: GCA_947450095.1. Lineage (GTDB taxonomy): Bacteria > Chloroflexota > Chloroflexia > Chloroflexales > Roseiflexaceae > UBA965. The sequence continues at coordinate 36,994 of CANFUF010000014.1, read as the reverse complement.
ACAAAATCCCCACAATCCCCACCCACGATACCACCGCAATCGGCCAATAAACCCAGCTTGGTCCCACGACTGTAAATGCGGCATAGCTGAGGGCGACTGCCCACAAGCCCACCAGCTCCCACCACCGCCCAATCATAGCCTGATTACTGCCGTTGTTGCGCAATACGCGGTTGAGTGTGGGAATGAAAATAGGAGCAATGGCGATGCCAGCCAACGACCCGGTCACCGTGCGGAGCCAGTTTTGGGGTTGATATAACGGAGTGAGTCCGATATCGACGCTCAATGAATTGAGTCCATCGACGCCGAGGAATACAATCGGTATTAACAACAATATCGTAAATACCTTGGAACCATATTGGGTATAGCGGTGGCGCCCAGCGAAAATCATCACCAGCATACTGAGCGTCATGGCGCCATAAATGCCGGTGTTGCGGGCACACAAGGGTAATTGTTGGCCGGCAATGGTGGTGTTGTGCATTTGGGCACAGACGCCATGCACACTGGCATACATGTTCCAGGCAATATGACTACTTGGCCAACTCGGCAGGGGTAACGATGGCCAAAACAAAATCCCTGCAATCAGGCCACTATACACCCCAATCGCTAACCAATACCAACTGCGTAACGACGTGGTCATGGGATGCGCTCCAATTGTAGCTGTAGGGCTGCTGCAGATAATACGCCGATGTGGATCGCCACAATCTTGCCGGTGCGGTCAATAAAGACACTCGTCGGTAAATTCCGGGCCCCATAGACGCTACTGACATTGCCGTCAGGATCGCTGACAAGGGTAAAGTGGACGTTTAATTCTTTGGCAAAGGGTGGAATGACGTCGAGTTGTTGGCCTTTGTTGATGCCAATGATGCGCACATCGTGGCCGTCGATGGCATCGAAGGTGGGCATTTCACTCCGGCATGGCTCACACCATGTCGCCCAAAAATTGAGTACTACTCGTTGTCCTTGTAGACTACTTAGTTTTTCGCTATGACCATCTGCATAGGTCCAACTGATATCAGGCGCTGGTTGGTCGACGGCAATGGCAGGAGCTTTGGGGTCACTGAGGGTGGCATTGCTGGCGATAAATTTGGGCAGGTCGTTGGGGATAGGCGTGGGCGATGTGGCACCACAACTACTGAGTAACCATGTGCTGATAATGGTGAGCACGAGCAAAAAACGCCACATCACAGACCCCCACGTGCAAAACAACGTCAATTACCTACACAATAGCATAGTTCAATAACAACATGATGAGAAACCCCATGCCGGTGTATATCACACCGGCATGGGGTTAGCGTGGGTGTTGTATGATTATTCGGTTTTGGCGATAATCCGCACGAAATGGCGACCCTTTTGGATGACGACGGTGGGGCTAATCAGTTGATTAAAACTACTAATCCGTTCGTTGTCGATTTTGACACCACCACCATCAATCAAGCGCCGGGCATCACTTTTGCTATTTGCGAGCCCCGTTGCAACTAACAAATCAATGATTACCATGGGTGTGGCAATGGCAAATTCCGGCATGTCGCTGGGGGCTTCGCGGCGTTGGAATTGGCGTTCGAAGGCGTCGCGTCCTTGGGTGGCGGCGGCGGGGGAATGGAATTGGGCGACGATTTCGCTAGCCAGGCGTTTTTTGATTTCCATCGGGTTTTCACGCCCACCAGCGATGATTTGGCGGATTTCGCTGACGTCGTTCATCGGCACATCGGTAAGCACTTCAAAGTAGAGTGGCATGACATCGTCAGCCATCGACATGATTTTGCCAAACATATTCTCAGGTGACAGCAAAATATCGACGGTGTTATCGAATGATTTACCCATCTTGCGGCCATCGGTACCGGGGATCAACGGCAACAAAAAGACGTCTTGGGGGGTAAGTCCCATTTGTCCTTGGAGCTCACGGCCGGCCAGATTGTTGAATTTTTGGTCGGTACCACCAAACTCGACGTCGGCTTTGACGGCCACTGAATCGTAGCCTTGGAGCATAGGGTACATCAATTCGAGGATGGTGAGTGGGGCGCCGGCTTCGTAGCGCTTGCGGAAGGTATCGTGTGACAGCATGTGCGCCAAGGTAAAGCGCCCAGCCAGGTCGAGGGCGTTTTCGAGGGTGAAGTCACCAAACCATTCGCTCTGCCAGCGAATTTCGGTTTTGTTGCGGTCAATTACGCGGAAGAATTGTTCCATGTAGGTCAATGCGTTTTCACGGACTTTTTCGGCGGTGAGGCGGGGGCGGGTGATGTCGCGGCCGCTGGGGTCGCCGATTTGGGCGGTCCAGTCGCCCACAATCAACACAATGGTATGCCCGAGTTCTTGGAATTTTTTGAGTTTGCGCAAACCAACTGCATGCCCAATATGCATGTCAGGGCGGCTCGGATCAAAGCCTTGTTTGAGACGGAGTTTGCGGCCGGCAGCGAGTTTGGCGCGGAGCTCGGCTTCGACGATAATCTCGGCGACGCCACGCGTGAGTAATTCATCAGGAATAAAGGCCATATTTTTACCTCATAATAAATGGAGGACAAATCAACGCACTCGTTAATACTTCAATAATACCAAATTATCCACGCCATCCGTTACGATTTGGCGTAATGGGGAGATTCGCCACAATATCACGGATTACCTGTTCGGGGGTTTCGTTGCGCATGCGCGCAGCCGGTGACAAGATAATCCGATGGGCGATAACGGGTATTGCGACGGCTTGAATATCATCGGGCAGGACATACGCGCGGCCACCAAGTAGGGCACGGGCTTGGGCAATCCGGATGAGGGTGAGTAAGGCGCGGGTGCTTGCACCGAGCACAATATCGGCGTGTTGGCGGGTACGCGTCCCCAACGCCACGACGTATTCGTCAATTGCAGGGTCGACATAGATTTGTTGGACGATGTGTTGGATGGCAACAATACTCGCGGCATCGGTATAGGCGGTCAAGGTATCGATGGGCTGTGTATGGCGTTGCGTCCGCAAAATCGTGAGTTCATCGCTACTACCGGGATACCCCAAACGAATCCGCATACTAAAGCGGTCTAATTGTGCTTCGGGGAGGGTGAATGTGCCATCATATTCCACAGGATTTTGGGTTGCAATCACCATAAACGGTGCGGGTAATGGGTGCGTTGTGCCATCAACGGTGATTTGACGCTCTTCCATGGCTTCGAGCAAGGCGCTTTGGGTGCGAGGTGTGGCTCGATTGAGTTCATCTGCTAGGATGATTTGGGCATAGATTGGCCCCGGATGGAAGCTGAAATTTAATTCGCGGGGATTAAAAATCGCACTGCCGGTAATGTCTGCGGGTAATAAATCGGGGGTGAGTTGAATCCGGGCAAAGCTACACCCCAAGGTACGCGCAAGCGCGCGTGCCAACATGGTTTTGCCGGTGCCTGGCACATCCTCGATGAGCAAATGCCCCCGCGCTGCTACGGTAATCACCGCAAAATCAACGGCTGCCCGTTGCCCGACAATGACTTGTTCGATTTGCTGTACAAGTCGGCGGAGCACCGTGCTGGTATCGTGAAGTTGTTGTGTTGATAGTGAACTAGTGTGACTATGCATGGCGTCAGTATAGCATAAATCTATACTTTTATTGATAAAATATTTACAATTTCTGTATGAAATAGCGCATTTTTACAAGGATAATTTGTCAAAAAAGACAGTTTTTACAAATAATATTCATCTTTAGCCAAATATCGACGCCAATCGTTACTTCATCCTTCCGACTTTATACTTTCTCCTTCATTGGGGCGACTAGGGGCGAATGAATTCGCCGGCATGATTCGCCCCTACTACGTCATGGGCAATCACTTCATGGCGGTCATTCGTTTGTTTGAATCCAGCTCGCTGATAGAGTGCCAATGCGGCATGGTTATCGTGCTGGGTATTGAGCGAAATCTGTGCTGTGTCGATTTGTTGCCCATACGTAATCACCGCTGCCAATAATTGTTGGGCAATACCTTGGCGGCGCCACTCCGGCAATACGGCAATCCGTACGATGTGGAGCAGGCTTCCATGGTCATGGACCACTGCAATCGCATACCCTATAGAGTGATCTGCAATTGTGGCATGGAAGGCGATGGTATCGGTATTGAATAATTGGTGGACTTCATAGTCGTTTTTAAGCCATTCGTACGCAAATGCAAGGGCATCAATCATTTGAATTGTGGCAATATCATTAGGATGGAGCCGCCGCAATGTGGCTGGTTGGGTAGTCGCGCGCAACGGCAATGCTGTTTGGCGTTGTAGTCCGATGATGGCACTGTGTGGTTGGAAGCCGACTCCCGTCAAAATATCGGTAAACCAGCGATCGTAGAAATCCCCACTATAGTACAACGCCGTGACGGGGGCCTGTGCGATAAGGATCTGTGCGAGTTGCGCCAAGACCGCCGTATGATCACTAAAGGCAATTCCATCAATGGCGCAACAACGAATCCAGGCACAGTGGGGATTACTACTACTGGCAATGAGCGTGGCAACGGGTTGTGATTCGTGCCACGCCACCGCCATGATTTGTTGTGCTGCGGGCAATTGGAGCGTAATCGTGCCAAATTGCAATAAACGAATCCGGGCGCGATGCACTAACGCAATCACCACCGCATATTGATCGGGGGTGGCGAGGGTGATGGTGAGTTGAGCGAGACGTAATGGCAACGTAGACACCCCGATACCTCCTGTGGTAATGGTTAGGCGTGCGTATCCTCAACGATGCGTAGTTTGTGGTGGGTTAATAACCCAAAGCGTCGGAAAAAGAAGACGAGGGCGATGGTGGTAATAATGCCGACGCTCATAAAGGTCAGCCATGGTAGCGCCGGCTGCTGGAGTGACTTCCCCCACCCATAGAGCGTGCCCCCACTAAAGCTCCCCATCCCGCCCCCCAAGGCAATCGCCAACCCTGCCACTCCAAAATACGACCCTAAGGCGGTATTGTCGGCCAAATTGGCAGCCACGGTTTGTTGGCTAGGTGATGCGAGTAACCCGCCCACTGAGTAGAGCGCCACACAAATCAATAACAATGCGGTTGTATGCGTGGTCGCAATAAACCCTAACCCGATGGCCATCACGGCAATGCCAATCACGAGAATAGTGGCTGATGACAAAAATCGTTCGGCCAAGCGCATCAGTGGGTATTGGAGCACAATACTAATCAAGGCATTGACCCCATACACCCAGCTCACGGCGTTGGTATCGGTGGCAATATCGGTGGCTTTGAGGGGAATTGACAAGGTAATTTGGGTCCACATAAACCAATAGCCTAACAACAAGGCATTGTAAATCATGAAGCGGCGATCACGTAACGCCAAGCCAATTCCATGGGTCAATTTGCCTTGACCGGTAGCAACGGCGATGTTTGGGAGCAAAATATAGGTGGCCGCCCAGGCAATGATATAACAAGCCCCTGATGAAATCGCCACCACGCCGAAATCGTATTTGAGTAGCCATGTGCCAATGAGTGGTCCCACTGCCATTCCCAAGTTGCGTACGATGCCCAAAATTGAAAAATAGCGGGCGCGGTCAGTTGGGGTAGTCAAGGCGGCAATCGTGGCCGAGCTGGGTGAGTCAAACATGGCGCCGCCGAGCGCCGCAAAAATCGCACTTCCAAGCAGTAACGGGAAGGTGGTGGCCCAGGCCATGGCCCCAAACCCGATGACGCGCACAATCAACCCACACAAAATCAATAAGCGCGCCCCAAAGCGGTCTGCGAGCATACCGCCTACCACGGTGAAGCCTTGCTGGAAGAGTTGGCGTAATCCGAGCACGATCCCTATACTCGCCGTGGCCCAACCTAATTGTTCGACATAATGAATGGAAATGAGGGGGACAATCATAAAAAACCCCCCCCACATCATGAATGAATTAATAATCATGACATACATTCCAACGCGGCGTTCGTGGCTGGTTAATTCTGCGGGTTGTTTGATCATGACAAAGACTCCTCTGGTGGGTGATAGGGACCACGACAAATAATCGCGGTATGGTGGTCAGCGACCTGGGTCAATACAACCACCAGCGCTTCGCCGCTGGGTTGTGACAAGCGTTTGGCGAGGGCATCGGTATCAACCGGCGAGCCACGTTTTTTGACGGTAATGGCCCCAGCATTGAGCCGGCGCAAGGTTTGTTTGAGGATGCGTTCGTTAAACGGCAGTGTGTCAATCACTTGCCAACAGCGGGCAAATGGGGTGGCGTGATAGTCCGCACTGGTTAAATAGGCGATTTGGCGATCAATCATTTGCGCCCCGATTTGCTGGGCGAGATGTTGCACCAACCCTGCCCGAATCACCGCCACGTCTGGCTCATAAAAAAATGTCTGGGGGGCGCTACAGGTGACGGTGTGGGCTGGCGCCGTATCGTCGAGTTGCGCCGTGGTAGTGCCACTGAGCACACTGGCACGCCGTTGCCAAGGCCAGGGTGTATCGAGCCACACCACCGTTTCACGGAGTTCCCCGGCCAACGACACACATTCGATGGCAAATGGTGGCGTGAGCGGCAAGTCGTGATAATCGAGACCAGGGGCGCATTTGATGGCGATGATCCGCCCAGCGCGCCGCCACGTTGTGGCGATGGTGAGTGGTGGTTGGTAATCGCTATGGTGGAACATCCGGCGTCCGCCACTGCGTCGGCCTGGATCGAAAAAAACGGCATCGACGCTGTCCGGGAGCGCATAGGTCGTGACATCGGCCTCGCCCCAGCTGACGCGGTCGCTGAGCCCACGCTGGGCGATATTGGCATGCGCCATCGCCAAACGGGTGGTATCGCTGTCGACGGCGATACACGGTGCCTGTGTCGCCAACGCCAACAAATCGCCACCACAGCCGCAACACAAATCGGCAATGTGGTGACGCCCGGCAAATTGGTTGGCACGGTGCTGGGCGACGCGGCTGTGGCTGGCTTGTTCGAGGGCCTCACGGGTAAACCACAACTGTGCGCCATCAGGAAATTTGCGGATGGCGAGCTGGCGCACCGTGGCCAATTCAAACAACGCCGCCGCCTGGGCACTTGCGACCTGACGCCGTAATAGGCTCATGCTCTGCAAATGCTGGGTCGTATCGATGGTCGCCAACAGCGCATGCGCTTCGGCAGTTTGGAGCCAGGCCACTAGTTCGGGCGTCATGCGCTAGTGGGCCGTGTTTTGAGGATGGCCCGCCAACTGCCGCCGGCAATCACAATCCCGAGGATGATAATCACCAACCCAGCAATGGAATTGGGGTTAATCGGCTCTTGCAAAAACACGGAGCCGTAGACGACCCCAAATGGTGCGATCAGGAACGATACCATGGAGGCTTTGGTGGCACCGACGGTGTCAATCAAGTGATAGTACAAAATATAGGCGATGGCGGTACAAAACACCGCCAAAATCAAGAGTGCAGTAATTGATTTGGCTGATGGTAATGCCGAAGGCATGCCATCCCAAATCAACGCAATCGGAATGAGCAGCGAGGCGCTGGCAATCATTTGGCCGGTAGAGGGAATGATGGGCTTCATGCCACCAAAGACGCGTCGACTATACAGCGCCGAAATCGCATAACAGACCGCGGCGCCCAGCACACACAGCTCACCAATCCAGTTCCCAGATGTAGCATTGGCAATCCCGATGGCGACAATGACACCGATAAAGCCGACGATTAACCCGATAATCCGTTCGACGTTGATTTTTTCTTCGGCACGGGTGGCAATATTAATTAGCGCCGTAAACAACGGGGTTGTCGCCCCCAGAATCGCCGTAGTGCTACTAGGGATGAGCCGTTGCCCCCACGAAATCAACAAAAACGGAATCACTAACCCAAACATCCCCACCGAATAAAAATTGAACCATGGCTGACGCTCACGAGGCAAGGTGACCCCGCTGACGCGCATGGTGGCATACAAAATAACGGCGGTAATCGCAATCCGGACGGCGACCAGAGTGGCTGGGGCCACATCGCTAACGGCGATTTTGATGAGCATAAATGCCGCACCCCAGATTGCTCCTAACAAAAACAAAATACCAGTTTGGCGTGCCGTCATGATATCCCCTTTATGGTGAATGTTGTTGTGCGTATGATAGCACTGATGAAGTAGGAAGTGTGAAGGAGGAAGGAGGAAGTGTGAAGGAGGAAGGAGGAAGTGAAGCAGGAAGGAGGAAGTGAAGCAGGAAGGAGGAAGTGAAGCAGGAATTTGGGAGAGACGCAGCCTGCTACGTCTGCGTCTAGGGCATACGGATTATCTCGTATAATCAATGGTGTGAAACAGCCAACGATTTTTTTGATAATTTGCATAGCGATTGGGAGCCTTGCGGCCTGTAGTCGCCCCGTCAGCGTGCCGGCCTTTGCCACCCCTACCGCCGTATCAGCGGCCGAGGTCCTCGGTGAAACGGTGGTCACTACGCCGGTACCACTCACTCTCGTGCCCTGGCAATCACCTGACGGCCGGGTGCAATTGCGTGTGCCCCAAGCCTGGAACATCGAAAGCCATAGTGACGCCGGTCGCGCCTTGTGGATTTGGAATGCCCCCAATCAGCGTGGCTTGATTTCGTTGTTGCTCATCGCTAGCCCCACGGCCTTGGAGACAAGTGCCCGCCAAGAATTATTGCTCCAAACCCTCAATCAACTCGGTGCTACCAATCAAGGCGATATTCGTACCGATGATCAAGGGCGGATGCTGGTCGAAGCAAGTGGCAGTGGCACTAATCGTGAAGGGCGCACCGTGCCATTGTGGATGCGCGTTAGTGTCCAACAATTCGTTGATAGTGTCGCCATTGTGGTGATGAGCATGCCCGAGTCTGATATTGCCTTGATTCACCCCGTCGCCGACCAGATTTTGGCGACGGTAAATGTGGCGCCGTTGCCCACGGTGACACCCATCCCCACGGCCACTCCTGCCCCGTTTACCAAAGATACCTTTGACCAAGATGACGGTAAATGGTTCGAAGGGGACGACCTGCGCCGCGCCATTGCGGTACGTGACGGGGTGTATCGCATCTATTTGCGCATGGCCGATAGCTACTACCTCAGTGCCCCCGCCGAAATCGCCCGGCTCGACCAACATATCAGTGTCGATATGTCATTTGATGGCTCGGCCCGCATCGGTACCGCCTTGCGCTTCCATGCCCGCCCCGACGATACCCGCGATTATGTGGTGTGCTGGATTAGTCCACTGCAACGCTTTGGTTGTGTGCGCTCTGACGGCGATAAATGGCAAACCATGCAAGATGTCACCGATAGTACTATTATTAAACCGACAGAAGTCAATCACGTCGAATTTACGGTCAAAGGTGACCAATATACCTTTACCGTCAATGGCAGCGTGCTGGCCACCTTTGCGACGACCATGCCCGATGCTGGTGTGCCTGGCCTATATGTCGAAACCTTCGATGCGGCCGCTGGGGGCTTGTTTGATAACGTAGAAACATCGTGAAGGCCATACAAGGGAGTTGCCGCCGATGAATACCCGTACCAATTCGATTGGGAAACTGCATCCTGACGATACGTTGATGCATTCTGCTACTGCCAATGATTTGTGCAACCGCTTCCGTGTCAACGCCAAAAATGACCCTAATCTCGAGCAATATACTTTACTTGTGCGGGCGGCCTATGCCATTGCCCATGCCGCCCATGCCCACCAGATTCGTGAATCAGGTGAGCCGTATGTCAATCACCCGGTGGCGGTAGCGATTATTTTGCTTGATCTCGAAATCGATGCCGAAACGGTGATGGCCGCCCTGCTCCACGACGTCATCGAAGATACTACCATCACCTACGACCAAATCGAAGCCTACTTTGGGGCCGATGTAGCCGCTCTTGTCGATGGGGTGACCAAATTGTCGGAACTCGAGATTCGTCCCAAAGAAGAAGCCCAAGCCGAAAATTACCGCAAAATGTTTGTGTCGATGGCCAACGACCCCCGCGTGGTGCTGGTTAAACTCGCCGACCGCCTGCACAATATGCGCACTATTCATGCCACCAAACCCGAAAAACAACGGCGTATCGCCCGCGAAACCATCGAAATTTATGTACCCCTTGCCCACCGCCTCGGTATCAGCCAACTCAAATGGGAACTCGAAGACCGTTCGTTTGCGGTGCTCGAACCCGAGCATTACCAAGAAATCAGCCGCCAGTTGGCGATGCGCCGTGACGTGCGTGAACGCACCGTGCAACGGGTAGTGGATCGTTTGCGTGATGTGCTGGGGCACGAGCATATCAACGGCGAAGTCTCGGGGCGCCCCAAAAACATCTACTCGATTTATCGCAAAATGGCCCGCAAAGGGGTGCGCCTCGAACAAATCTACGACCAGCTGGCGGTGCGGGTCATCGTTACCACCGTCCCCGAATGTTATCAAGTGTTGGGGTTGGTGCATACCACCTGGCCCCCTGTGCCCGGCGAGTTCGATGATTACATCGCCAACCCCAAAGAAAGCCTCTATCGCTCATTGCACACCACCGTGCTCATCCCTGGTGGCCAACCGTGCGAGGTGCAGATTCGTACCGCCGAAATGCACGAAATGGCCGAGCATGGTATCGCCGCCCATTGGCGCTACAAAGATGGCTACAAACGCTCCGACCAAAAATTCGACGACAAAATTATCTGGTTGCGCAATTTGATGTCGTGGCGCAACGAAGTGGCCGATGGTAGCGAAGTCGCTACTGATTTCGTCGAGCGCTTCAAGTCGGACTTCCTCGAAGAACAGGTGTTTGTCTTTACCCCGCGGGGCAAAATCATCGACTTGCCGGTGGGCTCGACTCCCGTCGATTTCGCCTATCGTATCCACTCCGATGTGGGCAATAATTGTGTGGGCGCCCGGGTGCACCAGCGCATGGTGTCACTCGATTACCAGCTCCAGACCGGCGAAATGGTCGAAATTATGACCAAGCGCACCTCTAATGGCCCTAGTCGCGATTGGTTGAACTTCGTCAAAACCGTCAGCGCCCGCAATCACATCCGCCGTTTTTTTAAGCGGGCTGATCGTGATGAAAACATTACCGCCGGCCGTGAAATGCTCGAAAAAGAGCTCAAACGACTCGGCTTGGTGGTGGCCCTCGAAGACTTAGCCAGCTTGATGAACATCAAACCGGTGGATGAAATGTTGGCGTTGATTGGCAGTGGCGAATTGTCTGCCCGCACCGTTGGCCAAAAAATGCTGGCCAGTCAGATGCCCGAAGAAGTCGTTGCCGACCCACCCACCCCCGCTTCGCCCAGCAAAATCAGTGAACAAACCAACGCCGATATCCGCGTGCGGGGCATGGATGGCCTGCTGACTCGCCTCGCCCGCTGTTGCAACCCGGTGGTGGGTGAACCAATCGCCGGCTATGTGACCCGCGGTCGGGGCGTGACGGTGCACCGTGCCGATTGCCACAACATCCTCAATGAGCCCGACCGCAACCGGATTGTGGGGGTGGCCTGGGGCAGTGTGGCCCCCAAACATGGCTTTTTGGTGCCGCTCCAAATCGAATCGTGGGACCGGGTCGGTCTGTGGCGCGACATCTCGAGTACCATCGCCGATGCCGGCATCAACATCGACGTGGTCGAACAAATGCCTACCCGTCGCCCTAATCGCTCGTACTTGCGGGCGGTGATTCGCGTCCAGAGCGTCGAACAATTGACCCGTCTGCTCGACCGCCTCAACCGTCTGCCCGACGTCATCGAAGCCCGCCGTGAAACTGGCAGCATTACTTCGTCTCGGTAATCACGAGACCAGCGCAACCGGATTCTATGTCGAAGCTGCCTATTCACCGCCGCGCTGGATATTTTTTACCATAAAATAACATAATTACGAAAACATGGTATGATTACGTCGTAATCAGAAAATTCAAAAAGGAGTGTGTATGTCCAAAGTGTTGTATGTCGATATGGATAATGTGTTGGTCGACTTCCGGTCGGGGATTGCGCGCTTGCCGGCGCACGTGCGTGCGGAACACGCAGACGTGAGTGATGCACCGGGGATTTTTGCGTTGATGGATCCGATGCCAGGGGCGGTCGAAGCATTCCATGAGCTGTCTGGTTTGTTCGATACCTATATTTTGTCGACGGCGCCATGGAATAATCCTTCGGCGTGGACGGATAAACGCCTGTGGGTGGAGCAATATTTGGGGCATGCGGCCCACAAACGCTTGATTTTGTCGCACCACAAACAACTCAATCGCGGGCATTTTTTGATTGACGATCGCCCCAACAACGGCGCCCGCCACTTCCGCGGCGAAGTAATTAAATTTGGTCTGCGTGAATACGACGATTGGCCGGTGAAATCATACGCCGGCTGGCCCGAAGTGCTGGCCTATTTGCGCACGCAGGCGTAGGCGAAGATAGAATTATCCCCCTCCGACACATAATCGGAGGGGGATTGGTTTTTATTGGGCGATAAGTTTTTGGGGAGTGGTGACAAATAATTGCTGGGCCAGGGCTGCGCCAAAGCGCCCCTGGACATAATCATAGGCAAAGCGCATCGCAGTGGGGCGGTAGGTGTCGCTATGGGCGTCACTGGCGACAATGTCGACCAATTGTTGGTCAAACAGTGTCAGACTATTGGGTTCATCGACGGCAATGGCGGTGACTTGAAAGAGCACGCCGGCGGCGTGGATGTCCTTTAGGTCTTGCAGGTCTTGGGCGTTGTAGATATAGCGCTCGGGGTGGGCTAACACCACGGTATAGCCCTCGGCCATCAGGGTCTGTGCTACCGGCAAAAAGCGCTGGTCGACGGCAAACACCGGCATTTCGATCAGCACGGTGCGACTGCCGGCTAGGCTCAAAATCTGTTTGCTGGCAAGTTTTTGCGGGACGGTGGGCACAAAGCTGATTTCGGTGCCGGGTAGCAAGGTGAGGGCGATGCCGGCCTGGTCGGCGGCCTGTTGGAGCGCCGTAGTGCGTTCGCGGATGAGGGCCGGGCTGTAGTGGCGCGAGGCACTCGAATCGGGGCTGTGGGGTGTACAGACGAGGGTGCGCACGCCGGCGTCATAGGCTTGGCGTACCATGTTGAGCGAAATTTCGGCGGTGCGGGCACCGTCATCGATATTGTGCAAAATATGACAATGGATGTCGATCATAACGTCCTTTAGTAGCGTGAAAATTATCCGTAATAGCCGGAGGACTGGGTCATTTCGGCATCGTTGAGGACGACGCCGACGATGTGGGCTTTGGCTTTTTCGAGCACAATCCGGGCTTGTTTGGCCGGCTCACGGCGGGTGCGTCCGGCCTGCATCACCAGAATCACCCCATCGATGCGGGGGGCCAGCACCACAGCGTCGCTGACGGCCAAGACGGGTGGAGTGTCGATGATGATGACATCGGCCAAGCCCCGGAGCGCCTGCAAAATCTCACCCATGCGCCGTGAGCCGAGGATGTCGGCAGGGCGGGGGGGCAACGGGCCACTGGCCAGCAATTGTAAGCCTGGCACACTAGTGGCTTGGAGCGGCGGGGCGTCGCCTGCGTTGGCAAACAACATGCTGGTCAGCCCGGTGTCGTTGCTGACCCCAAACAAGCTGTGCAAGGCAGGGCGGCGCAAATCACAATCAACCAAGATGACCCGTTGTTCGGCTTGGGCCATGGTGATGGCCAAATTGGCGGCGACGAGTGATTTGCCTTCGTCGATCCCGGCGCTGGTAATCGTAATCAGTTGCAAGGTGTGGTCGAGGCTGGCAAATTGGATGTTGGTGCGCAGGCTGCGGAAGGCCTCGGCTGCCGCAGATTGGGGGGCGCTCAATGCGACGAGGGTTGATGTAGGGCTGGCTGCCACAGGATTGGTCATAATTGCTTCCTTGCTGGTGTGCGCCGGTCACTGTTGGGGTTGCTGGCAGGGATGGCGCCGACGACCGTCAGACCGACATGTTGTTCGACGTCATCGGGGGTTTTGAGGGTATCGTCGAGTGCTTCCAGCACAAAGGCCAGCAAAAAGCCAATAATCAAGCCAAGAAATGCTCCAGCCGCCACGTTGATTTTGGTTTGGGGGCGGTAGAGGATGGGAGGCGTGGCAGGCGTCGTGACGCGCATATTGATTTTGTCGGTGCCTTCGAGCCCGTCGTTGAGTGAGCTAACCAAGGCCGCCATGTTTTCGCCCACGGCATTAGCCAAACGGGGCGCCATGTCGACGTCGGGGTAATCGACTTGGACAATCATTTTGCGGTCATCGGCATTGGCTTGGATGGCAATGTGCTCGAGCAACCATTCGGGGGTGCGGTCGAGCTGGAGCTGGGCGCTGAGTTTTTCGATTTGGGGGCGGGCCAACGCCAACTGCTTGTAGCTGTTCATGTTGTTGGTCAACACGATGGACAAGCCGTTGTCGTTACGATTGGGGACGACCAGATAGCTGGCTTCAGAGCGAAATAGTGGCTCTTGGAGTTTGCTAAAGACATAGGCGGCGACGGCGGTAAGCACCATCGCCAAAACAATCGCCAACCAACGGCGCCGCATAATGCGGAGGTATTCAGTCATGCGCATAAGTAAAGTCCTTATCGGATGCGACGAGCAGCCACGAGTAACCCGAGTAATGCCCCTGCCAAGCCACGGAGTAGCATGGTGGCAATCAATGTTGCATAGATGGATTGCGGTTGGGGTGTATTGTTTTTGTGCAAAACCATCACGTTGACGGCGGTATCGCTGCCAGTTTTGCCCCATAGCAGTGTACCATCACGCACCAAGACTGCAAGTGCGGCGTCGCGAATTGCCACCAATTGACTCCCATCGGCGCCACTGGCGGTAATCGTGACGACGCGGTCGTTGTTGCGCACATCGAGCATGCCTGCCAGCGTGTCTGTGGTGATTGGTGGGGTGATGAGTGCTACCACTCGTTGGCGATAGTCGTCACCGCGACTAATGGCGGGGAAGTCATAGGCCAAGGTATCACCGGTGTCGTTCATGGGGGCGTGGCTGGTGAGTGACACATCTATTGACACTGCGACACGGCGAGGTTGGAAGTATTGTTGGGCAAAGGCACTGCCGGCGAGTACCACGGCGGGGATGAGGAGGTACCACCAACGGTAACGCATTACCGCGAGCAGTCGAGTGAAATCAGCCATGGTGCACCTCTTGAGTATAGCGAGCGATGAGGGCCTGCATGCGTTCCATAAAGCGCTCCCGCCCAAAGTATTCGGCATGAGTACGAATGGCGTGGGCGTCCCATGCTTGACTGGCTAATGTAGTGATTGCCTGTTGCAGTGCTGGTATAGTTTGTTGGTCAAAAAAAATGCCCGTGGTGCCATCAATCACCGTGTCGAGTGCGCCGCCCGCCCGGTATGCCACCACGGGGCGCCCGGCCGCCATTGCTTCGAGGGGCGTGATGCCAAAATCTTCTTCGCCGGGGAACAAAAAGGCCCGACAGCCGTTGAACAACGCCAAGCGTTCGGCATCACTGACACGCCCCACAAAACGCACACTGGGGCCGGCGATGGCTTTGAGGGCCGCCAAGTCACGCCCGTCGCCAAACACCACCAAGGGAACATTCAGTGCCGTACAAGCTTGGACGGCCAAATCGATTCGCTTGTAGGGCACCAACCGGCCACCAGTCAGCAGATAATCACCGGCTGGTTGCTGATTGACGGGGGGCAAATCGACCGGTGGTGGGATGACTACGGCGTCGCGTTGATAGAATTCTTTGATGCGGGCGGCGACGACTTGTGAATTGGCCACGAAATGGGTCACACGCCTACTACTTCGGACATCCCAGCGCCGGACAAACCCCAGCAGAAATTGCATGACGGTGCGGGTGATGCCGCGGATGTTTTCGCGGGCGACATAATTGTCTGTTTGCCATGCAAAACGCATTGGGGTATGGCAATAGCAGATGTGGATGGCGTCAGGCCGTGGGATGACTCCTTTGGCGTAGGCGCTACTGCTACTGATGATGACGTCGTAGTCGTTTAGGTCGAAGGATTCAAAAGCCCATGGGTAGAGAAAGAAGTAGTGGCGGAAGAAGCGGCGCCAGGCGGGCAAGTGTTGCATCCACGATGTGTGGATGTCCCATTGCCGGTAGCTGGTGGGCATTGCTTCGCTGGCATAGATGGAGGTATAGACAGGGGCGCTGGGCGTTAAGTCGTGGAGTGCTTCGAGCACTCGTTCAGCGCCACCGTATTGATTGAGGTAATCATGTACAAAAACCGTACGCACGTATTTTCCATTTGCCTATTCACAGAATGTGATTATCCTATTATAGTATGGAGGCGCAATGATGCGACACCGTCGTACCCATTTTTTTGTGAGATGTTGCTGAGGAATGATCATGAACATGTCGGAACAAGAGTTGCATCAACTCTTCACTAGTGCCAGTATGGGGCACGTCGCGTATCGGGCGTGGGCTGCCAAGGCTCGCCACGAGCGCCGGTTTAACATCGCGCGCCTCTTTGATGCCTTGTGCGAAGCCCGTGGCGCCCGGGCCATGCGGGCTTTTTTGGCGGTAGATGGTGTTGGCGCAACTGCGCGCAACGTCGACCAAGCACTGAATGGCGACGAACCCCAAGCCGTTGCCATGCAACGTATCACTGGTACCTCAGAACGTTCGCGTGAATTGCTCGGTCGTGCCGCCCAAGCCATTGCCCAAGGCCGTGACTTGCTTGCGAACGAATTGGGTGATTTGTATGTGTGCACTACCTGTGGCGAAACCCGCGAAGGGACGCTGATTGGCGCTTGTCCTATCTGTGATACCGTTCCCGAAGCCCACAAACAGTTTTTGGTCATCGAAGCGATGGGGACACTCGGACCCCATGCCATCATGCATGCCCTCGAACATAGCGAAGCGACGCTCCGTGCCATGATGCACGATCTCGATGAAGCAGTGTTGTGTTCTGAAGGCAAAGACAACGCACCGTCACTCAAAGAAGTACTCGGGCACCTCAATGATATGAATTTGGTGTTTTGTGAGCGGGTGCGCTTGATCCTCGATACCAATAACCCCGAATTACCGTCGGCGCACCCACCCCGCCTCAATGCGGCGGTACATTACCGCAACCGTGACATCAATGCTATCCTCGAGGCCTTCCACGAATCACGCCGCGATTGTTTGCTGTCGTTGCGCGGCTTGACCAGCGCTGCTTGGCATCGCCCAGCCACCCATGTATCGTACGGTCAGATTAATTTGCTCCACCAAGGCAATTGGATGGTACAACACGAGCGTACCCATTTGGTCGAAATGGCCCAACAACGCCACGATTTGTTGGTGAATTGTGGTAAAGCCCAACTCGACGATAATCGCCCTGACCTGATTGGTGAACGTTTGAATGAAGGCGAATAACGTGCGCCACGGTGCCCTCGAAGAATACGCCCCCAACCACTTTATGGTGCACGACATTCGCGTGCGGCCGTTTATCCGTGGTGAAGGTGATGTCGAGGGCAACCGCTTTGTGATGACGTCGTGGCGACGTGATGGTCTGATGGCTCGTTTGGCCGAACGGGGACTGGTGATGGTGACGATTGAATCATTGACGGAATCATTGCCAACATTACCCGCCCCCTTTCCCATCGCCGACGAGCCACGCTGGCAACCGTTGGGGCATCCCAGCGAGCGCTGGAGCTACTATGACCCACGCCAGCGCGCCGTGGTGGCGTGCGAGACTGTCACCCAGGCAGACCAGCAAGGTGTCTGGCTCTACCCAGGCTGTATGGTGCGCCGCCGGCGTGGGCGTGGCCAAGCCGAATGGTACCGCAGTCAAGTACAAGGCTCACATACGCTCCAGTACACCCCGATTGACGACGATAGCGCGCTGTTGCAAGGGCTGGCCCAAGCAACACGCTACACGCACGACCCTATCGCCGTGCGTGCGGGGGAAAACGACGCGGTGGTCGTGACGATTCCCCTGTTGCCACAGGCGCATCAGGCGGTACTGGCGCGCTGTGCCACTACTGACCGCGATGGGTTGGTGTGGCAATGCCACCCCGACCATCTCCATCTCGTGGTGGGCGTGCTGGCACGGGTTGATCTGGTTTTGACAAACAGTGAAAGTAACTCCCATGCCTGATTACCGTGATATCTATCAAGATGAATCACATGCCCAGCGCTATCACCAACTGGTCTCGCGTGAGGATTATCAAGGCAATCTGCTCTATGAAATCCGCCGCCACTGTGACCTCGCCCACGTCGATGCCCTCGACATGGGCTGTGGCACTGGGCGAGTGGCCGCCTTGCTGGCACCCCATGTACGCCACTTGACCGTCAGCGACCGGGCGCCGGCCATGTTGGCGGTGGCCAGGCAAATCTTGCCGGCTACCACCACCTTTGTGACAGCCGATAATCGTGATTTACCGTTGCCCGATGCCTGTGTCGATCTCGTCACCGCCGGCTGGAGCTTTGGGCATGCCACCGAGTGGATTCCCGGAGCCTGGCAGGCCGACGTACGAGCCGCTATCGGCGAAATGCTCCGGGTATTGCGTCCCGGTGGCGTGGCGATTATTTTCGAAACCCTCGGATCCGGCGCTGACCACCCAGCCCCCCCCACCGCAGCGCTGGCAGAGTGTTATGCCTTGTTTGAAAAAGAATTTGGCTTTGTCTGCACGCCAGTGAGTACCGATTATTGCTTTGCGTCTACTCGTGAAGCTGCCGAATTAACCGAATTTTTCTTTGGGATGACCCTCACCGGCACGCTCCAACCCGATGGCACGGCGATTGTACCCGAATGGACGGGTGCCTTTGTGCGGCGGGTCTGAGCAAATACTGTCATGTCGCAGTGACGCACAACCGGTATAATACCCACAGAACGCGATAAGCGAAGGGTGTCGGTGTGATGCGTGACGTGGTGGCGATTTGGTTGGGGCGGCTAGCCGGGTTGTTGAGCCGATTGTTGGGGCGTGGTGGCGGTACCACCATGCCTGGGGTGATTGCCCGGCGCGTGGCGCCAGATGTGTTGACCCACCTGACGCGGCAATTGCCGCGTGGGGTGATTTGTGTGGCCGGTACCAACGGCAAAACTACTACCACCCGCATGATTGCCGATAGCCTGACGGCTGCCGGGTGGCGGGTGCTCCACAACCGCTCGGGGGCAAATTTGACGTCGGGCGTCACCGCCACCGTCTTGATGGGGGCAGATTGGCGTGGGCGCGTCGCCTATGATGTGGCGTTGTTTGAATGCGACGAAGCCGCCTTGCCCCAAATCGTGCGCGAAACGCAACCGCGGCTGGTGGTACTCCATAATTTGTTCCGCGATCAACTCGACCGTTATGGCGAAGTCGACACCATCGCCAATAACTGGGCGACGGCCTTGCGCACCCTCCCTGCCAGCACCGTCGTGCTCTATCATGCTGACGACCCGTCATTGGCACGCTTGGCCAACAGTCTGACGTGCCGCACCGTGGGTTATGGCAACGACGATGTCACCAGTGCCCGCGATAACGTGGCGCACCTCGCCGATGCCGGGTTTTGTCGCTGTGGGGCGGCACTGGTCTATACGGCGCGGTTTTATGCGCATATCGGGCATTATCACTGCCCCAACTGTGATTTCGCCCGGCCACAGCCGGCCTATGCGCTCACTCAGGTGACCGCCCAGGGACTAGTGGGCTCTCACGTCACCGTGCGCACGCCCAATGCCTCCTGCACGCTCCAGGTGCCCTTGCCGGGCTTGTATAATGCCACCAATGCCTTGGCGACCTATGCTAGCGCCGATCAATTGGGGGTAGCGCCGGTGGTGGCGGCAGCCTTGGCGCAGATGCAGGCCGCCTTTGGGCGCTACGAGGTGATTACGGCGGGTAATCATCAATTGGTGATGGCACTGATTAAAAACCCTGTGGGCGCCAGTGAAACCATCCGCATGCTGGTGGATGCCTGGGCCGCCCCGGTGCGCTTGTTGATTATCATCAACGATCGCGATGCCGATGGTACCGACGTGTCGTGGTTGTGGGATGCCGATTTTGAGCGGCTATCTGGCACCACCCAACAGATTATCGTGAGTGGTACTCGTGCCGCCGATATGCAGGTGCGCATGCAGTATGCCGGCGTTGATCGCCAGCAGATTACGCGCATCGATCGCATCGCTGACGCGTTGGATGCCACCTTGGCGGCCACTGAGGCCGGCCACGTGGTCTATGTGCTCCCCACCTACACCGCCATGCTCGAATTACGGGCGGTATTGACGCAACGGGGCTGGGTTGCGCCGTTTTGGCAAGATTAAGAGATGTAGTTCATAACCCGAAAGGATTGTGTGATATGGAATATACCCAAGACCGCTTGATGCGCCAAGCACGCGAAGCGATTGTCGCAACCAATTTGGCTGGCGACGCCCAGATTGAATTGGTGGCACCCAAACCCAATATCCCTGCCGATTTAGCTTTCCCCACCTTCAAAGCCGCCCGCGATCGCCAAATGCCCCCGCCCCAACTCGCCAGCGAGTTGGCTAGCCAAATTACGTTTGGCGCCGATTCGTTGTTGGCCACGGCGAGCGCGGCCGGGCCGTTTTTGAATTTTTCCATCAATGCCCCCAACTATGTGGCCAGTGTATTGGCGGACATCACCCGCCTTGGTAATCGCTACGGCAGTGACGATTTGGGCGCCAACAAGCGTATCGTCATCGATTATTCGTCGGTCAATATCGCCAAATTGATGCACGTGGGGCACATCCGCTCGACGATTATCGGCCAAGCGCTCTACAACATCTTCAAATTCCTCGGTTATACCGTGATTGGCGATAACCACCTCGGCGACTACGGCAAACAATTCGGCATGAATATCGCCGCTATCGTCAAATGGGGCAAACCGACTGGCCACGACGAAGAAGCCTTGGCGCAACTCGACAAGTTGTACGCCCAGTATTCGCGCGAAGCCAAAGAAGACGAATCGCTCCACGACGCCGCCCGTATGTGGTCGCTCAAACTCGAACAAGGTGACCCGACGGCGACAGAATTGTGGCAGTGGATGGTTGATTTGACCTTGACCGCCATTCAAGAAAACTATGACCGGCTGGGGGTGAAGTTCGACCACGCCTACGGCGAAAGTTTCTATGCACCGCTTAATGCCGGCGTTATTGCCGATGCCTTGGCTAGTGGCCTCGCCCACCGCGACGAAGGTGGCGCCGTGGTGGTCAATGAACTCGAACAAAACATGCCCACTTTTTTGTTGCAACGCAGTGACACGGGCACGCTCTACCACACCCGCGACATGGGCTGTATCAAATACCGCATGGAAACATTTACCCCCAGCCAAATCATCTACGTCGTCGGCTCCCCCCAAGAGCTCCACTTCCGCCAACTCTTTGCCTTGTCACGGGCCATCGGGTATGTGCCTGAAGGGGTCGAATTGTCGCACGTCAAATTCGGGACGATTTTTGACCAGCACGGCAAACCCCTATCGACCCGCGCTGGCAACATGATTTATCTCACCGACTTGCTCAACGACGCCCGTGATCGCGCCCGTCAAGTGGTCGATGCCTCGAGCCCCGATTTGAGCGAAGCCGAGCGGGCCGATGTGGCCGAAAAAGTAGGTATCGGCGCCGTAATGTACAACGACCTCTACCAAGATTCCCGTCGCAACATCACCCTCGAATGGGACCGCATGTTGGCCATCGAAGGTAATAGTGCCCCCTACATTCAATACATGTATGCCCGCTGCCGCTCAATTGCCCGCCGGATTTTGGGTGACCAAGTCTCTGCCACCATCCCGGCCTGTGATGCCACGTTGTTGAGCCACCCATCAGAGCTCGATTTGGTGCGCCAATTAGCCAAAATGCCCAGTTCGGTGCGCGATGCCGCCGACCGCTATGCCACCTTTGTGATTGCCGAATGGTGCTACGATACCGCCCGCACCTTTGCGGGATTTTATCGCGATTGTCCGGTGGCCAAAGCCGAAGACGAGGCTTTGCGCACCGCCCGTTTGGCTCTGACGGTGGCCACGGCCCAAGCGCTCAAAAACGGCTTGGGATTGTTGGGAATTCGGGTCGCAGAACGAATGTAGGTTCCATCAGTATTTTAAGAGGAAAGAAATAGATGAATTTACGCAACTATCATGCCTTGCTGCTCGACATGGACGGTGTGTTGTACCGTGGTCACGAACGCATGCCGGGGGTGGCAGAATTATTTGATTTCTGTGCCAAAAACGGCATCATGACGGCGTGTATCACCAACAATGCCACCATGACACCAGAGCAATTTTCGGAAAAACTGGCTGGCATGGACATCACCTATCCTGCCGCCAACATTATTAATTCGCCGCTTGGGACGCGCTTGTGGCTCGAATCGCAAGCGCCCCAAGGCACCAAGATTTTTTGTATTGGCATGAACGGCTTGCGCACGGCCTTGTTTGCCGACGGCTATTATGTCGAAAGTGCCGAGGCGCCGGCATATGTGATTGTCGGTCTCGATACCGAAATTACTTACGCCAAATTGCGCCAAGCCTGTTTGCTCATCAACGCCGGTGCCCGCTTTATCGGCACCAATCCCGATGTGTCATTGCCCGTAGCCGAGGGGTTAGTGCCGGGCTGTGGTGCCTTGTTGGCCTTTTTGCAGGCCGCCACCGGGGTCGAGCCGTTTATCATTGGCAAGCCGGGTGCGACGATGTTCCACATTGCCATCAAATTACTCGGTGCCGATGCCCAACGCACCCTGACCATCGGTGATCGTCTCGACACCGATGTGGCGGGGTCGCTCGCGGCCGGGTTAACGTCGGGACTGGTGCTGACGGGGGTGGCGACTACTGCCGATGTGGCGACAGCGACAGCGAATAGCAAACCCGATGTGGTCTATGCCGATTTGCCGGCACTCGTGGCGGCCTGGCAACATGATCTAGCGTAAAAAATAGCGAAACCGCGGGAGACGCATCAGCGTCTCCCGCGGTTTTTTGGTGAGTTTTTAGCCGCGGCGGGTGAGTAACAAGCCCCCCACAATCGCCACGGTACCAATTAGGTCACGGGTGGTGATGGGGTCGCCGAGGATGAGATAGGCCGAAATTACCCCCGCCGCCGGCAACAAGCTGGCATAAATGCCGGTACGGGTTGGTCCTACTTTGACCACCCCGTTGTACCACAAAATATAGGCCAGGGCGATCGACAGTACCACTGAATAGGCCATCCCGGCCCAGCCTTTCCATGGCACTGCCACCCAATTGACGGTGAGCACTTCACTGAGGCCAATCAAAATCAACGGAATCCCACCGATGGTCAGCGTGACGGCGGTGACGCGCAGGGGTGAGTATTTGGCCAGCATCGGTTTGGCGCCGATGGTGTAATAGGCCCAACACATCGAGGCAATCAAAATCAAAATATCGCCGATAATGCTTTTGGTACTCATGGCGGCACCATTAAACAAAATCACAAAGACGCCAATGAATGAGATAACGATACCAATCCACCCAGTGCGTGAGAGTTTTTCCCAACCGCGTACCTGGCTAATCAAGGCCACCCAAATAGGGGTGGTGGCAATCAAAAGCGCCGAGGTGGCTGCACTAGTCATGCTCAGCCCAATCATGAAAAACACTTGGTAGCCGGCGTTGCCAATCAAGCCTACGAGGATGGCGTCACGCCATAGGCTACGCTCGATGCTGATGCTTTTTTCGACAAACCAGACGATGCTGAGCATCAGAATGGGGACGAAAAAGAAGCGGACGCTGTTGAATGCCAGTGGTGGCATGCTGGCAAAGCTCTGTTTGACAATCGACATGTTACCAGCCCAGATGAGGATGGTGGCGAGCAGTCCGATGTCGTTCCATGGGATAGGGCGTTTGGCTGAGTTCACGATATTCTTTCTTGATAAAGGGTTACTTGGGCATGTTTTTGAGGGCCGTATAGGCGGGTCGTGGGCTCCAGTCGCCATTGAGTACGCCGAATGAGGCTTGTTCATGGAGCGGATTGCCTTCGGCCGTCCACGAAATAGCGAAGTTCAGATTCCACACAAACATCCCCGTCAACCAATTACTGTAGTGGGCGTGGGAATAATTGACGGCTCGTACGATGTAATCGGCTTGTTGGTCAAAACTAATCTGGTTGCCGTATTCGTAATACTGACTGGTGTTTTTGGTAGCCCAACCGAATTCGGTGACCCAGACCGGTTTGGCACTGAGGCCGTTTTTGACCATCAGCGTGCGCACATCCTCGACCCGCCGGAAGTAAAATTCACGGCTTTTGACAAAGTCAGGTCCTGGGCCTGGTTGATCGGGCCACAATGATTCGGGGGGATTGCTCGCGCCCCCGGGGTGGACTCCCACGATATCGACTACTTGGGCAAAGCGGGGGTCGCGGAACATGCCGTCGTAGTAGTGTACGTCGCTCATGGCCACGGTGGGCCAATTGGTTTCGGTAGAGGCGAGAGATCCCGATACAATCAAGGCCTTTGGATCAGCTGCTTTGACGGCCTGCGATGCGCCAACCAGCATATCCATGTAATCGTTGACACTACTGACGGTACCGCCGTTTTCGGTGGCGAGATTTTCTTCATTCCAGATTTCGTAGGCTTTGACGCGCCCTTTGTAGCGGTTCGCCATTTGCGACATAAAGTAATTAAAGGTGGCGAAATGTTCGCGGTTCGGCATGCCATGAAGTCCGTTGCTGGTAGTCCAGGTAGGTGCCGCTACCACACTCAACAACAAATTGGTTTGCCATTTGGTGGCATCTTCCACAATTGAATCAAGCTCGCCCCAATAAATGACCCCCGATTTATCGTGCAAATCCATCCAGCGCACTTGTTGGCGAATCCATGGCATGCCCGCATCCATGGCGATGCGCATCAAGCGCGGGCGATTTTGCCATGTTGTGCCGTGGAACGCCCCGTACAATACCGCATTAAACCCATACGTGAAGCCGGGGAGTGGGTTGGTGGCGCCAGTATCTACCGGCGTTGCCGTTTCGTTGACGGTCCCTTTGGGGTTAAAAGCCGTATCGCCGCCATGGTGCTGGTCACGATATTCGCTGCCCAACAAGCCCAGCAAAATGCGATATTGCGGATTGGGCTCATCAGGGTGCCATTCCATGCGTTGGCGTTCAAAATACTGCACCCAATAGCGCTTACCGTCGGCTTTGTTGACTTCTTGGAATTGTTCTGACAAGGGCCGCCCAAATACTTTGAGTCCACCGTTTTGGCGAAAAAAATCACCAAATGGGGCTGGACTATTACGCAATGTGTGTTGGGTTACTCCATCAAATGAGCCATCATTGGGATTTGCCGCAGGAACAAATGCGGCCTCGGTACGGCGCATTGCTACTAAGGCATTCCCCAACAAGCGCCCTTGCACGTAGTAGGGGGTACCGGCGAGGTCGGGGTTTTCTTCGAGGACTGCCCGTTCGAAGTATTGCACGCGGTAATATTCACCCGGGTTGCTAATACTTTCTTCGATAAATGGTTGTGAAATGGGCATTCCATAGACAAATAAGGCATTTGGTGTCGCTTTCCACGTTTTGTAGAAGTAATTTGCGACGGTAAAGCCAGTTTCGCTAAAGGTGCGACTCCCACTCGTTTGGAGTGATGCCGGGACTTCTTGGGGGCTATGTGGGGCTGCCAATACGGTGGTGTGCATGAGACTCGACAGCAGTGTGCCAATGATGATATATATGTGTAGCCGTTGCATGAAAATTCCTAAATAAACAGAATATAGGTAAATTATACTGTATTCGTTTCGTCATACGATGTGTTTGTGTGACGTTGCAACATATATGCATAAAAAACAGCCCTCGGCATTATGCCGAGGGCTATGGTTCCCGCCGGATTGTTTAGCGGCGACCTTCGGCATTGATGGTAGCCAAAAAGCCTTGCGCTGCGTTAAAGCCAGGGCGAGGACTCCAGTCAGGATTGAGGATCCCGAATGATGCTTGTTCGTGTAACGGTTGGTCTTGGGCGCCCCACAACACGGCAAAGTTCATGTTCCAGAGGAACATATTGCCGAGCCACGGCGAGCCATCATCGTTGCGGTAGTGCTTATAAGCCCATTGCATCGCACTGAGGATGTATTCGCCTTGTTGGTCAAGGGTTACTTGGTTACCAAATTCGTAGCCAGGCGTGACGTTTTTGGTGGCCCAACCGAATTCGGTAATCCAGAGTTGGTGATCGCCGACCCCTTCTTCAACCATGAATTTACGGACATCCTCGACATGGCGGAAGTAGAAGGTTTTGTCGGTGGTCCAACCTTTGGCTTTGCTCGGGTTATCTGGCCACATGGTTTCGGGAGGATTGGCCGAGCCACCGGGATGGACGGCTTGCACGTCAAAGAACTTCTTGATCATGCCTTTTTTGTAGCGATACATCTCGCGGTAGTAGATTTCGTCGGCAACGGCAAGTTTGGGGTCGGTAACACCTGATGAAGACGGAGCGCCTGCGACCACAATAGTGCTCGGCTCAACTGCTTTGATGCGGGTATAGGCTTCTGCGAGGAGTTCCACATAGCGCCCGGCATCAGCGGGGACAATTTTGCCACCGTTTTCGTGGGCAAGATTTTGTTCGTTCCAGATTTCTACTGCAGTAATTTTCTTGCCGTAGCGTTGCATCAAGGCTTCTACGAAGTTCCCCAATGCCACCGGGTCTTCGGGCATGCCGTTGTTGGCACTATAGAATGACGGTGCTTGCACGATGCTAATCAAGAGTTTGAGTTTGTGGGCGCCAACATCATTGACGATATCATCAAGTTCTTTGGGCCACATATATTGACCAGGTTTGGGGCCTTCGAGGTCTTTCCAGACAATTTGTTGGCGTACCCAGTCGAAGCCTGCAATGTTGGTCAATGCTAGCACGCGCTCACGGTCGGTATAGTACAAGTGATTGACGATCCCGAATTGCATGATTTTGGACTTGAGGGGCTCGCCGGGTACCGGCGTTGGTTCGGCGGTTGGTTCGGGGGTATTTGTGGCGGTCGGCACTGCGGTCGGCACTGCAGTGTCTGTGGGTGGTACCGTGGTCGCAGTGGCTGCTTCCGTGGGTACTGCAGTAGGCTGACTTGCCGCGCCAGCGCCACATGCGATGAGCAGAGGTACGAGACAAAGGAAGAGTAACACTTTGCTCATGTAGCCGTATCGTTTCATGAAAAATCTCCAATGGTGACAAAACGAATCCTGTAAAGCAATGCGTAGGGTGCTTCACATAGTGGGTATGCGTGTGCTATTGCACACGCATACCAATAATTACTCTCATCATACACGAAATAACGCTATTTTGGCATCGCCTGGAGCGCTAAATAGGCTGGTCTTGGACTGTAATCGCCATTAATGACGCCATATGAGGCTTGTTCATGGAATTCGTTGCCGTTCGCCTTCCAAGACACGGCGTAATTTAACTGCCACAAGAACATCCCGGTCAACCAAGGGCTGTAGTTCGTTTTGGCAAGCTGGAATGCGCGAACAATATAGTCGGCTTGTTTTTGAGATGAAATCGAGTTACCGAATTCATAGCCGGGGGTATTGTTGTGCGTTGCCCAACCGAACTCTGTCACCCACACCGGCTTGTTGCCCAAGCCTTTGCGAACCATCAAATCACGGACGTTTTCGACACGGCGGAAGTAGAATTCACCGCTGGTGACATAATTGGGCCCGGGTCCGGGATTGCTTGGCCACATCGTGTCTGGGGGATTGCTGGCACCACCGGGGTGGACACCCACAATGTCGACAGCGCTATTGAAGCGTGGGTCGCTAAACATTTGGTCAAGGAAGGTGATATCGCTGATGGCAATCGACGGTACGTTTGTTTCGGTTGCTGATGGTGCACCAGACAATACCAATGCCCCGGAATCGCTGGCACGAATCGCGTTTGACGCACCCACTAGCATGTCTACATAGAATGAGGCATTGGCGACGCGGCCGGCGTTTTCGTGCGCCAAATTCTCTTCATTCCAGATTTCGTAGGCTTTGATACGCCCTTTGTAGCGCGCAGCCATCTGCCCCATGAAATAATTGAAGTCGTTGAAATGCTCGCGGCTCGGCAACCCGTTGCGCCCATTGCTGGTAGCCCAGCTGGGAGCGTTGACGATGCTTGCCAACAATTTGACCCCTTGATTGTTTGCATCACTGACGATATTGTCAAGCTCACCCCAATAAATTGCGCCCGAACGGTCGTGTAAATCCATCCAACGAACTTGGATGCGGATCCAGGGCATACCGGCATCTTTGGCCAATTGTAATGTCTTCATCCGCATGCCTGGTATTGGCGTGGATATCTGCTGTTCATACAAGAGCGCATTGAAGCCATATACAAAACCTGTGCTGGCAGAAGAAGTAGAACCATTGCCGCTACTAGTGCTGCCACCACCATTACCGGCTCCCGATAATTCGTTGGGCAAGCTGGCACCGGCCACAAATGCCGGGCTCCCTGCATGATTGGCGTCGCGGTATTCATTACCCAACAAGCCTAACAAAATCTTGTAGTTGGGGTTCGTTTCCTCGGGATGCCATTCCATGCGCTGGCGCTCAAAATACTGCACCCAATACGTTTTGCCGTTGGCCTTGTTGACTTCTTGGAATTGCTCTGACAACGGCCGTCCAAACACTTGTAAGCCACCATTGCTGGTATAGAACGTGCGGAACGGGGCATGATCATTGCGGAGCGTATGCCCTGACGCACTATCAAATGTGCCATCACCCGGATTGGCTACGGCCTTAAATGCCGTTTCGCCACCGCGTGCTGAGGCAAGCTTGCTCCCCAACAACCGCCCGAGAATATAGTATGGTGTCCCAAAATTGTCGGGATGCTCTTCGAGAATGGCGCGCTCAAAATACTGCACACGATAAAATTCACCCGGCGATGAAATGCTTTCTTCGATGAATGGCTGCGAAATGGGCAATCCATACACAAACAACGCATTGGGCGTCGCCTTCCACGTTTTGTAGAAGTAATTTGCCACCGTAAAGCCAGTCTCGCTAAATGTCCGTGAGGCCGCATATGTTTGTGATGCGGGGACTTCGCTGACACTGTGTGGCACTGCAAGCGCTACGCCCGGTAACCCGAGCGCACCACTGACTAGCGCAACCAGCAACGTCATTGATGACAGGAAACGTCGATACAAGATGTGCGCTCCTTGACTATATATACAGAAAAATATACACAAATATTCTACCACACCTCATATTACGCATTCATTTATTTATCTGATAATTTCATGATAAATTACTGAATGATGACAATTTTGTTTGAATTTGTATACATTGTGTCATCTACCAGATGACACAATGTATCATGCGATGGTTATGATGGTTCGGTGGAATTAAATTTCTGGGCAATCAGGATTGATTGATTCCGTAAATAGAAATAATTGGCGATCGAGGCGGCCACTCCCGCTAAGGGAATCCCAAACAAAATCCCCCATGGTCCAGCAATGACACTGCCGATGAGTAATGCCGCAAACACCAAGAGGGGATGCAAGCCGACGATCCGTCCGAGGATTCGCGGCAATATCATATTAAAAAGCACTTGCTGTACCACCAGCATTACAATCACAAATGGGATGATAATTTCGGGTTTGTTCACTCCAGCCACCACAATTGGGGGAACCAACGCTGCCGCACCGCCAACCAACGGCACAATTACCACAATACTGACAATGATGGTGGTCAGGGTGATACTGTTCAGCCCAAATGCTGCCATGACAATTGCATTGAGGATGGCATACAACAGCGAACTCAAGATTTGGGCACGCATATAGCCACCAAACGTCTGACTAATGATATTGCCAAATGTGCGTGCTTCGGGTTGCCAATCGGGTGGACATAAATGCAATAATCGGTTGTAGAGCTGTGGACCATCGACCGCCATGTAATAACTCAAAATCAACACCATCACAATGTTAAATGCAATTGCAGCCAGACCACCCGCTAACCCGAGTGATTGCTGAATCGCACTGCCCCCAAATGTACCGAGCTGGGCTGCAATTGCTTCGGGGCGGAATACCGCGGCTAAATCAGTATGAAGCCCAAAACGACCGAGTTGGACTTCGATATCCGCAAAAAAAAGCGTAACCAAGCTCAATAATTCGGGCACATTGTGGACAAGCAAATTAAGCTGGGTATAGGTGACGGGAATGAATGCAAAAATCGCCACGGTGAGGAGCGTTAATAACACGACGTAGATCACTGGCACCGCAAAGCGCCGCGCAATATGGAACTGCTCGAGTAAGTCATACAATGGCTCAATGATTAATGCAAGTAACCACGCAATAATGAACATCAAGAGCGGCGTAGCGAGTAATGCGGTCACAACCGCAAAGCGCTCTATTAAAAACACTCCGATGCCGATAATGGCCAACCAGAGCATGGTATTGACAAGTCGTGGATTGGGCATATTACTCCATGGTAATTAATGACCGAAAGAATTGCTGGCTATCAAATGCAGTGGGGCTATTGGGTAATCGCATCCAACTTCCATCATACCGCAAAATCCGCGTCCGGGCAGTATCTCGTAAATAGGCAGCGAGTAATTTGTCGTGCATCCAGGTACTAATCTGTGTATCACGAATGGGGAACAAGGTTTCGACCCGGCGATCGAGGTTGCGTTCCATGATATCGGCACTGCCTACATAGACCTCGGGTTGTTGATTATTGGCGAACCAATAGATGCGACTATGCTCGAGGTAGCGCCCCACGATGCTCCGCACGCGGATGCGCTCGCTGACCCCGGGGATATTGGGGCGCAAGGCACACATGCCACGGATGATGAGGTCGATTTCTACACCCGCTTGGGCGGCTTTATAAAGCAGTTCAATGATTTTTTGGTCGACCAGTGAGTTGGCTTTGAAAATGATGTGGGCTGGTACACCAGCGTTTGCGTGCGTGATTTCGCGTTCAATCATTGCCGAAAGTCCCGTGCGTAAATTCACTGGCGCCACCAACAACGCCCGGTATTGGTCATGTTTGGCATATCCCGTCAAATAATTAAACACATCAGCCACATCGGCGGTAATATCGGGATTACTGGTCATTAAGCCTAGGTCAGTATAAATCCGCGCAGTCCCTGCATTGTAATTCCCCGTGCCAACATGCACATAACGCCGTAACAAATCCCCTTCGCGGCGTACCACCAATGCCATTTTGCCGTGGGTTTTGAGGTTGGGTACGCCGTACACCACATGCACGCCGGCGCGTTCGAGCGCCCGCGCCCAAGTGATGTTGTTTTCTTCATCAAAACGAGCCTTGAGTTCGACGAGTACCGTCACTTGTTTGTCGAGGTCACGGGCATGCATGAGCGCCCGTACGATCGGTGAATTACTGCCGACGCGGTAGAGCGTTTGTTTGATAGCCAACACATTGGGGTCGGTCGCGGCGGTTTCGATGAAGTCAATTACCGGCTGAAATGAGTCATAGGGGTGGTGCAACAGTACATCGCGCTGGCGCAAGACATCCCACAACGCTTGGGGTTGGGTCAAATCGCGAAAAGGCGCAGGGATGCGCGGTACATCGGGCTCATCTTTGAGGTCAGGACGATCGAGTTTGAGCAGTTGAATCAATACCGACAAGCCTAATTGCCCGCGGATTTCATAAAGTTCATCGGGGTCGAGATTGAGGTTTTGGAGCAATAATTGTTGCAGGCGGGCGGGCATGCCTGGTTGGATTGCAAGGCGTACTACTGCGCCAAACCGCCGTTGGCGGATGTTTTCTTCGATGGCTAGGAGCAAATCATCGGCTTCATCTTCTTCGATTTCGAAGTCGGCGTTGCGGGTAATTCGGAAGGGATGCACTTCACGTACAAGCTCGGTGGGGAAGAGGCGATATAAATTGGCCGCAATAATCTGCTCAATCCAGACAAAACAACTGCATTGTGATGCAGTAAGCCCCGCCGGTGTTTGTTCGGCATTGGGGGTGATGGGGATGAGCCGGGGCAATACGGCTGGCACCTTGACCCGTACAAAGCGTTCGCTTTGTTCGTTGCCAATCACCACTGCCAAATTGAGGCTTAAATTCGAAATCAATGGGAAGGGATGGCTGGCATCAAAGGCGAGTGGGGTCAATACCGGTTGGATTTGATTGACAAAATAATCATCCATTTGTTGACGTTGTATATCACCCAATTCGGCATAATCAAGCAACCAAATGCCTTGTTCGCGTAATTTGGGGGTGACGTCTTCTTGCCAGCATTGGCGTTGTTGGTTGAGTTGGATGGTTACTGCTTTGCGGATGGCTGTGAGTTGTTCAGACGGAGAGAGTCCATCGGGTGACGTTGTTTGCACACCGGCACGGCGCTGTTGGTGCAAACCCGCCACCCGAATCATGAAAAACTCATCCATGTTGGTACTGACAATCGCCAAAAACTTGACCCGCTCGAGGAGCGGAGTCTGTGGGTCGAGGGCTTCTTCGAGTACGCGTGCATTAAATTCAATCCAACTTTGTTCGCGATTGAGTAAACGTGGTGGAGGATTGGTTTGTTTGGTGGTAGTGCGGCGTACACGAGTCATAGCGACTCCCTTTTGTTAAAAAATCTCTGTGTGAGTGTATGATAAATGATTTGTAAGTTCTTTTTGGTCAAATCAAGATTAACAAACGGTGAAATATGGTGGTGAAGCACTACTCCACCACCATATTTTGAAGACAGGTTATAGCGTGATTTCGCGTTTTTCAGCAGCTGAGCGATAAGTGGCTTCGAGTAAGCGCAAAATCGCCAAGCCATCATCACCACTGGCCACTACACTCCCCGTGCCACGAATCGTGTCGACAAAGCAGCGATAGATGGCGTTGTGCGCCGGTTCGGCAAGGCTTGGGAGGGTGGGAATGGTTTCGATGGGGCTCCCATTGTCATCACTATAAAACCGCAAGGGCTTGTCGGTGCCGTACAAGGTGGGGAAGAAGTCAAAGCCCCCTTGGTTGCCGACCACTTGGATGCGTTCCTCGTTTTGGCCATAAAACGCCCAAGTGACTTCGATGGTGACGAGGCCACCATCGGCGAGGCGCAAGTGGAGCGACGCCAAATCGTCGACGTCAAACGTCCCATCCATGACGCGGTCTGAGCCCCAGCCACCGAGGCCACGACGTTGCGGACCGTGCACCGATTGCACTTCGCCCCGTACCGCACTGACGGTTGGGTTACCAAGGATGTAGAGCACCATATCGAGCATATGCACGCCGATATCGAGCAAGGCGCCGCCACCCGACAATTCTTTGCGGGTAAACCAGCTGCCAAAGCCAGGGATACCGGCACGGCGGATCATCCGCCCCGAGGCGTAGCTGATGGTACCAATCCGCCCTTCGGCGACTTTGGCACGCATATATTGCACTTCACCACGAGGGCGATTGCTCATGTTGATGGCGAGTACGCGTCCTTGGCGATGGGCAGTGGCGACCATTTCTTCCCCTTGAGCGACGGTCATCGCCAACGGTTTTTCACACAAGACATGCTTGCCTGCATTGAGGGCGGCGATGGACACTTCGGCGTGTAAGGCGTTGGGGAGGGCGACAGTAACGGCGTCGATATTGGGGTCGGCGATGATTTCGCGCCAATTGGTATATACGGTGGGGATGCCATGACTGGTAGCGAGGGCGTTAGCGCGCGCGCTGTTGGTGTCGCAAACGGCCACGACTTGGGCGTCGCTATGGCGTTTGAAGCCGGGAATGTGGCCATGCATGGCGATGGCGCCAGCACCGATAATGCCGATACGAGTGGGATTGCTCATGTGGTACGACTCCTCTGTGGTTCCAACAAGAATAGCAGTAGCATAGCACAATCACGTGGCTCTACGTTATAATCGTATATGGCAATTGTTTTTTGTATCAAAAGGATGAATATCGTGACGAATCCCAAACAATGGAGCACTCCGCCAGCAATGGAAATCGACGTCAAAAACCATTATGTGGCGACGTTCAGCACCAGCAAAGGTGATGTGGTTATTGAGTTGTACCCGCAGCTAGCCCCCAAAACGGTCAACAATTTCGTCTTTTTGATTCGCCAAGGGTTTTATGATGGCGTGACCTTCCATCGCGTCATTGCTGGCTTTATGACCCAAGGTGGTGACCCCACCGGTACCGGTCGTGGTGGCCCCGGCTACAAGTTCGAAGATGAGTTCGCCGGCAATACCTTGCAACATCAAGCCGGTGCCTTGTCGATGGCCAATGCCGGCCCTAACACCAACGGCAGTCAATTCTTTTTGGTGCATAGTCGGGACAGCACGGCGCATCTCGATGGCCGCCACACCGTGTTTGGTTTGACCAAGGACATGGATGTAGTGTTGGCGTTGCGTCAAGGTGATCAAATCATCAAAGCCAGCGTTGTCGAAACCCCCGGAGCGTAATCAGTGCTTCCTGTGTTGGGAACTACCGCTGCCCGCCGCGCGCGGTTACAAATTCACCCGTCACCCGGAGTGCACAATAGTTTGCGCTACTTCCCGCAGGTGACGGGTGGGATGTGGCGCGTGGCGTGGCATTCGTTGATTATTCAATTGGCGCGCTATGTGCCCTGGCTCGAAGCGAAGCGCTGGTTGTATCAATTGATTGGTGTCAAAATCGGTGCCTATGCATCGATTGGTCTGATGGTAATGTTGGATATTTTTTTCCCCCAAGATATTACCATCGGCGAAGACACCATCATTGGCTACCACAGTACGATTTTGTGCCACGAGTTTTTGCGGCACGAATGGCGCCGGGGACCGGTGGTGATTGGTCGTGATGTGATGATTGGTGCCAATACCACGGTATTG
Source organism: Roseiflexaceae bacterium (assembly GCA_947450095.1). GTDB lineage: Bacteria > Chloroflexota > Chloroflexia > Chloroflexales > Roseiflexaceae > UBA965. The sequence goes on along the minus strand of CANFUF010000014.1, from coordinate 2,552 downwards.
CCGGGTGTGGTGATTGGTGATGGTGCCACCATATCGGCAGGGAGTTTGGTGAATCGTGATGTGCCGGCCGGTGCAATCGTTGGCGGCGTGCCGATTCGCCTGATTACCACGCAGAAAGTAGATCCTGCATGAGTCAGTTTTGGCAATTTAGCGAAGATACCTTGCGACGATTATTTGACATAATCACGGGTATTCCACTGATTTTTTGGGCCTGTGTCTTTTTTGATGTGCTAGGGTTCGTGATTGGTACTGCTATCTGGTATGGTCCGCAGTTGCAACGAGCGCCCTTTTGGGCGTGGCCGTTTATCCCCGACTGTCCATTGGCGGCCTTGCTGGGGATTATTGCCTATCTGCGCTTGCGCTACGGCTATGCCCCCGATTGGTTTACGGCCCTTGCGAGTGTGTCGTGCATCAAATACGGCATCTGGACGGTGATTTTTTGGAGTACCAAATGGGCAGCCACGGGCGAATACCTGCCGATCGAAATTGGCTTGGTCGTCGTGCATCTCGCCTTGATGTTCCAAGGGGTACTGTTGTGGCCTGCGTTGATGACGGTACCGGTGCCGATGCGCCTAATGGCGGTGGCATGGCTAGCGTTGTCGGTCTATGTCGACTATGGGCAGGGCTTCCATCCCGCCCTCGAGCCATCGATTACGCCGATGCAAGCAGGGACCTGGGCGGCTGGTTTGACGGTGCTATTGGGGATTGCAATGGCATTACTCGTTTACCGACCGACACCACCGCCGACGGGTATTGGGGTGTGATGTCATTTTCCGCATAATCGTGTGTGCCAATCAGCCTAACTGAGCCACGACTCTGTTAGGCTGATGCGTTGTTCATTGCAGTCGATTTGCATGGTGATGCCGATCGGCACGATGAATTGGGGATCGGTGTGGCCGATGTCGACGTTGGTGACGATGGGGATGGTGGTAGCGCCAAATTCATTGCGGATTACGTTTAACACGGCTACATCAAGGGCGATTTGTTCGCCCAAAGTATAATCACGGGCGCGGCCGATGAGTACCCCAGCAACTTTCGAAAATACGTCTTGGATGCCGTAGTTCCGGAGCCAGCGGGTGACGTCGGTAATACTGGGTTTTTCTTCGGATGTTTCAAGAAATAATATTTTGCCTTGCCAAAAATCAGGAGTGGGCCAATAGGGGGATCCCTTGAGCCACTCTAATACTTCGATACAGCCACCAAACGTTTCGCCGTGGTGGATGCCATTCCCTTGTAAAAACTGCCAACCGCGGCTGTATTGCAATGGCTTGAGCTCGGCCCCATAGCTCGGGTCGCTCCAATCACGATAGCCATCACTATAGTGCGAATAGGATTTGTAGGTGATTGCTGATTGGTGGGCAAAGAGCATATCGTGGATGTGGGCCCGGTGGCGTTGCGGGAATTTACTGAGTTGAGCGATGCCCGCCATCAGACTTGGCCCATGGAAGGTAACCATGCCACCCAACAAATGGGCGTACACCAGCAAAGTCGTATTATCAGAAAAGCCAATTAGGATTTTGGGGTTGGCGGCGATGAGTTGTTTGTTGAGGTGGGGCAACAACAGTACGCTGTCATCGCCACCAATCGTTGCCCAAATCGCCGCCACGGAGTCGTCGCCAAAGGCGCTATTGACGTCGTGGGCCCGCAAGGCGGGTTGTTGTGCGAGTTCAGCGGCCGGCAGGCGGGTTGAGGGGTATTCTTTGGTGCGTAAGCCCCAGCCGTGCAAGATGTGGAGCCCAGCCTCGAATATGTGGGGGAATTCACTCGGACCACCCCACGATGGCGAAATGACAGCGACCGTGTCACCTGGGGTTAATGCGCGTGGTTTGCGGTATTTAGTGGACATACATTTCCTCGCATAATGCACAACGCCCCGTTGCATTATTACAGCAACGGGACGATGTACCAATTGGCGGGAAGGGAGAGATTCGAACTCTCGAGGGCTCTCACCCTACTCGTGTTCGAGACGAGCACGTTCAACCGCTCCGCCACCTTCCCTGATTGTGAAAAGCGACTGACGCGTATGGCATCAGCCGCTTTTGTACTGGTGACTCTGGTGCGACTCGAACGCACGGCCTCTTCCTCCGCAGGGAAGCGCTCTAATCCACTGAGCTACAAAGTCACAACGGAGTAAACTTTAACATGCTTTTTGAAAAAATGCAAATCGAGTTTTGAAAAACGCCTTCGGCGTCATTCCATGCCGGTTGCCCATACCGTCCAGCGCACGAGATTGGGGCCTCCGCGGCTCCGTGCCTCCGCGTGAAACGAAGCGCATCTCGCATCGATCGCACATGTGGCTATCCGTAAAAGATTGCACAGGCGCTATCCAACTTCACTTCATACTTCGTATCACCATGCGTTGCATGGTGGAGCCGCAGTACGACGCAGCGTGCTGCGGCTCGACTGCGGCTCTACAATTTCACACTTCACACTTCATACTTCGTATCACCATGCGTCTCTACAATTTCACAATTTCATACTTCATACTTCGTATCACCATGCGTTGCATGGTGGAGACGCAGTACGACGCAGCGTGCTGCGGCTCGACTGCG
>CANFUF010000013.1 GCA_947450095.1 Roseiflexaceae bacterium | reverse complement strand
CACACCACACACGCGATCCCAACCACCATACGCAAGGGCGTTGCCCTGTGCTTTCAAATTCCGCCCCGTTGGGGCTACCACACCACACACGCAATCCAAACCAACATACGCAAGGGCGTTGCCCTGTGCTTTCAAATTCCGCCCCGTTGGGGCTACCACACCACACACGCGATCCCAACCACCATACGCAAGGGCGTTGCCCTGTGCTTTCAAATTCCGCCCCGTTGGGGCTACCACACCACACACGCAATCCAAACCACCATACGCAAGGGCGTTGCCCTGTGCTTTCAAATTCCGCCCCGTTGGGGCTGGGGTGATGATATGGTGAAGCCGCAGCAGGCTGCGGCTCTACACCGCTTCGACCGTATCAAAACCAGCCTCGTTGATGGCCGCAATCATGGCAGGTTGGGAGACGTTGTCATGCCCAATGGTCACCATTTTGGTGGGGATGTCGACGGTGACGGTGGCGACGCCGGCGATTTCTTTGACTTCGTTGGTGATGGCGCGCACGCAATGATCGCACGAAATATCTGGCACGTGGAATTGTGAAGTGGTCATGATAGTCTCCTCTGATAAAAAACCGCCCGTCCGTCAGATTTCACAGAACGGTAAATGCAGTATAGAATGATGCTATTACGGCGTCAATTATTGAATAGCAAGCAACGAGGAATAGATGACACATGCGGTAATTGGCGTCATCGGTGGCAGCGGGCTGTATAGCATGCCCGGGCTCAGCGATGTCGAAACAGTACGGCTCACCACACCATTTGGCGAGCCCAGTGATGCCTATGTGATTGGGACGATTGCCGGCACGCGGGTGGCTTTTTTGCCACGCCACGGCGTGGGACATCGTCTCAGCCCCAGTGAAGTACCAGCCCGTGCCAACATGTATGGCTTCCGGATGCTGGGGGTCAAATATGTGATTGCGGTCAGTGCGGTAGGTAGCCTACGTGACGATTACGCCCCTGGGCATATCGTCATCCCGACGCAACTCTATGACCGCACCAAAGGCATCCGCCCCAGCACGTTTTTTGGCGAAGGGGTGGTGGCGCATGTGGCGTTTGACAAACCCTTCGATGGCGAATTATCCGACCGCCTTGCAGCTGCGGCCACTGCCGCCGGCGCGACCTTCCATCGTGGTGGGACCTATGTCTGCATGGAAGGGCCACAGTTTTCGACCTTGGCCGAAAGTAACGAAAATCGCCGACGGGGCTTTGACCTGATCGGCATGACGGCCATCCCCGAAGCCAAGCTGGCCCGCGAAGCCGAATTGGCCTATGCCATGCTGGCGCTAGTCACCGATTATGATTGCTGGCACCCCGATCACGATGCCGTCACCGTCGAAACGGTGATTGCCACCATGCACGCCAATTCCAGCATGGCCCAAGAAATCATCCGCCAAGCCATCCCACGCATTGCCAGCGGGTTCGACAGCCCAGCCCATCATGCCTTGGCGATGGCAATCATGACCAATCCCGACATTATCCCGGCCGAACGCCGCGCCCAGTTGGCTCTTTTACTCGACCCCTATATGAAGAAGTAACTCCAATGACAAACGAACCCAAACCAGTCGCCATATCGATTATGGCCCACCCAGACGATGCCGAATTCAGTAGCACCGGCACATTACTCACCTGGATCAACGAAGGCTACGACGCCTACATCTGCGTCATCACCGACGCCTCGGCAGGTGGATCTGATGATGCCACCGACCTTAGTCCTGCCGCCCGCCAAGTCACCGTCGATACCCGCAAAGCTGAACAGCAAGAGTCGGCGCGGCGCTTGGGGCTCAAAGGAGTCATCCACCTCGATTACCCCGATGGGCGACTCTACCCCACCTTGCAACTGCGCAAGGATTTGGTGCGAGTGTTGCGTACCTACAAGCCATCACGCGTGATTTGCCAATCGCCCGAGCGCTTTTGGGGCACGCCGTTGGGGATTGCCCGCTATCACCCCGACCATATTGCCGCTGGGGTGGCGACATTGGCGGCGCTTTACCCGGCCTCACAAAACCCGTGGGACTTCCCCGAACTGATGACCGAAGAGGGCTTGTTGCCCCACAAAGTCAAAGAGATTTTCATCGTGGGCACGCCCCAACCCAACGTAGCTATCGATATTAGCGCCGTATTTGCCCAAAAACTGAGTGCGCTGCATGCCCACGCCAGCCAAGTGGGTGCGGAGAACCCCGAGCTCGACAAACGCATGCATGACTGGGCCGTAGAACTGGGTGAGCGCTTCAATATGCCGATGGCCGAGATTTTTCACCGTACGGAGAACAACTAATAATGCAGCGTTCACTCCGAAGTCCTGAAGCCAAACGGGGCTTGTGGTTAATCACGTTGACCACCGTCCTGGCCAGTTTCGCCATGTCGGGTCAGCAAGCAGTGGTCACCAATTTTTTTGAAAACCAGCTCCACCTACAAGGGTCGCAGTTTGGCTATATCACGGCCATCCGCGAAATCCCGGGGTTTTTGATTATCTTTTTGACAGCACTGTTTTATCGCTTATCGCTACCCCGGCTGACCACCTTGGCGTTGATGACGCTGGCAGTGGGGTATGCCTTGTTTAGCATTGCTACCGACTTTGCCACCGTCACTCCCTGGGTGATTTTGAGCTCAATGGGGTATCACACCTGGTTACAAACCCAAAACGCCATGGCCATGAGTATCACCACCGAAGACAAATCGGGGGGAATTTTGGGGCATGTTGGCGCCTTGGGGAACTTGGGTGGGTTAGTGGCGATGGTGTTGATGGCAATCGGGTTTTATCTCAAAATCCTCAACTTTGCCTCGGCGTTTTGGTTGACGGGGTTAGCGGCAGCGGGGGCAGGCATTGCGATTTTTAGCTTCCCCAGTCTGCGCGACGGCTTACCTCATATCGTCACCACCAAACGCGAACCGTTGGTCTACAACAAAGATTATCGGTTTTATTACATGCTCAATTTGCTCGACGGCGGCCGCCAGCAGATCTTCTTTTCGTTTGGATTGTGGGTACTTGCCCACAAATACCACCTCGATGTGACCAATCTGACGATAATTTTGATTGCCGTCAGTCTCGTCAATACATTAATTGGACAACAAGTTGGTCATTTGATTGATCGCATTGGCGAGCGCCCCGTGCTGGCGGTAGCGAATGTGTTGTATGTAGTGGCGCTGGCAGGCTACGCCTTTGTCGACAATCTATGGGTGCTGGTGGGGTGTTATACCATTTATAGCATCATCTTCCCTATTTCGTGGATGGGTGCCAACACCTACCTCGGCAAGGTCGCCACACATAGCGACATCGCACCCACCATTGCCATGGGGTTGACCATGCAACACGTGGCGGCGATTGTCGTGCCACTTGCCACCGGGTATATTCTCAATTTCTACGGCTACCAGCTTCCCTTCATGATTGCCGCGGGATTTGCCATTATTACAATGGTATCGACGCGTTTCATAGATCCCGCCAATCAAAAATCCGCAGCGCGCATCGCTGAAGATGCCGCCAAACTCGTTGCATAGCAAAGGAGCCACGCACTATGTCTTTTGCCCCCAATCTCATCATCCACAACGCCAAAATCATCACGCTCGACCCCACCAAGCCCATCGTCGAGGCGATTGCCTGTCTGCATGGTCGCGTCGTCGCCACCGGCAGTAATCTCGATATTTTGCCGTTAGCCGGTGTCGGCACCAAAATAATCAACCTCAACGGAGCCACCGTCATCCCGGGCTTCAACGATTCACACAACCACATGCTCGAAGTGGGTATCAAAATGACCCGCATCTCGCTCGACGATTGTAAATCGCTGAGTGAAATGCGTGATTTGGTGGCGGCTGCCGCCAAAAACACTCCGCCAGGACAGTGGATTATCGGCGAAGGCTGGAATGAATCATTCCTCGCCGAAAACCGTGTGCCGACCCGCGCCGATATCGATGCCGCCACCGATCAACACCCCGTGTTGCTCAAGCGGTTTTTCAATATGGATACCGTCAATAGCGTAGCCTTGCGCCTCGCCGGCGTCGATGCCACCACCGCCGACCCCGCCGGTGGCTCCATCGAGCGCTACCCAGACGGTACACCCAACGGGATTTTGCGGGCTGCCGCCAAATTATTGGTACGCAACCTACTCCCCGCCGTCACCGAAGCCGAAGCCGTGGCCGGTATCGAAAAAGCCAGCACCACCTATTTGTCATACGGTATCACCAGCATCCAAGAGCCTGGCTTGTACCCGTGGGAAATGCGGGCCTACATGGCAGCCCATCGCTACGGCAAAATGAAAGTCCGCACGTCGTTGATGCCCTCGTGGCACGGCTTCCGTGAAGAAGAAATCGAAGCCGAGCTCGACGACCGCGCTGCCAACTTGGGATTGTGGAGTGGGCTCGGCGACGAAATGCTCCGCCTCACCGCCCTCAAAATGGCCGTCGACGGCGGTACCACCAGCCGCACCGCCTGGATGTTTAAGCCATTTGTGGGCGAAAGCGTCGTGCGGGACTTCAACCGCCTCGACCCTGCCGATTTGCGGCGCTACTTCCGCCGTGGCCACGATTTGGGCTGGGACATCGGCATTCATGCCATCGGTGACCGCGCCCACCACGAGTCGGCCTTGGCCTTTGCCGATGCCGTAGCCGCCAACCCTCGCGACCACCGCCACAACATCATCCACGCCTACTTCGCCAGCGAAGAATCACTTGATGCCATGGCCAAATACAAAATCGGCGCCGTGATTCAACCGACCTTCATCTATTTCGAAGGCGACGATTTGTTCCGCGATGTCGGTGAAGAATTGGCGCACGAATACAAGCCGGCCAAAACCTACCTCAAACGGGGCATCCCGATGATTGCGTCGAGCGACATCCCCAGCACCTTCCATTACAACCCATTTATCAGTCTGTATAGCCTCGTTACCCGCAAAACCCACAAGGGCACCGTCATCGCTCCCCAAGAAGCGATTAGCCGCATGGAGGCGTTGCGTTCCTACACCGCTAGCCCCACCTGGTTGACCCGTGAAGAGCACCTCAAAGGTGTATTGATGCCGGGTATGCTCGCAGACATGGCGGTATTTGATCGTGACTACTTGACCTGTAGCGACGACGACATCCTCAACATCAAGGTAACCATGACCATCCTTGGTGGCGATGTGGTCTACGAGCGCGCCTAAATCGCGGCGGTATCCCACCCAACGGTCTGTGACACTGATGGTGTCATGGACCGTTGTTTTTTTGTGTGGGTATTGATTGCGCCCATTATCCACAAAAAATGGTATACTTCATGGTGCAACAGGTCTAACTTGTTGCCCACACAAGGAGTAAAAAATATGCCAATTGTACCAAGTGTTGTCGAACGCACTCCCCGCGGCGAACGTGGTTGGGATTTGTTTTCACGGTTGCTCCAAGAGCGTGTCATCATGCTCGGCAGTGAAATCGACGACGATGTTGCATCATCCATCGTCGCCCAATTGTTGTACCTGCAACACCAAGATCCGGCCCGTGACATCTGGTTTTATATCAACAGCCCAGGTGGGAGCGTGCGTGATGGTTTAGCCATTTATGACACCATGCATATCATCAGCCCTGACGTCAATACGGTGTGTATGGGGCGTGCCGGGAGCATGGCGACGATTTTGTTGGCAGGTGGCACCAAAGGCAAGCGTTATGCCTTGCCCCATTCCACCATCCACTTCCACCCTGCGGGTGGCGGTGCCCAAGGCTACGCCCCTGACGTCGAGCGCATGGTCCAAGAGTTGTTGCGCATCCAGAGCGTCGGCAATGGCTTGTTGGCGCACGATACCGGCCGTACTCCCGAAGAAATCACACGCGACTTCAGCCGCGATCGCTTCATGACCCCTCAAGAAGCCAAAGACTACGGCTTCATCGACGAAATCCTCCAGATGCCCGTTCGTTAACCGCCTACCAGGTGCGCACCATGCGCACCTGGTAGTCTGCATATGTCTGCATGTTTTTGCAACAGAGGAGTAATCACTATGGGTTTATTGACTGGCAAACGCGCCCTAATCATGGGCTTAGCCAACGACAATTCCATCGCCTGGGGCATTTCAAAGGCCCTGCATGCCGAAGGGGCTGAGCTCTGCTTCACCTTTGTAGGTGAAGCCCTCGAAAAGCGCGTGCGCCCGTTGGCAGCAAGCCTCGGCACCACCTTTGTGGAGCCCTGTGACGTCGCCAGCGATAGCGACATCACCAATCTGTTTGCCCGCATCAAAGAAGTCTGGGGCACGTTTGACATCTTGATTCACGCAGTAGCGTTCGCCAAAAAAGACGAACTCAACGGTGATTACCTCAACGTCACCCGCGAAGGCTTCCATATCGCCATGGATATCAGCGTCTATTCGTTGACCGGCATCATCAAAGCTGCCCGCCCGCTCATCAACAGCGGCGGCTCGATTGTCACCTTGACCTATCACGGCTCACAACAAGTCGCCCAAAACTACAACGTGATGGGTGTGGCCAAAGCAGCCCTCGAAGCCAGCGTACGTTATTTGGCCAGCGACCTCGGCCCGCAGAATATCCGCGTCAACGCCATCAGCGCCGGCCCCATCCGCACCTTGGCTGCCAGCGGCATCGCCGGCTTCAAGGACCTGCTCAAGTCGTTTGCGGGCGTGGCACCGCTTCGACGCAACGTCACCCAAGAAGACGTCGGCAACACGGCCCTCTTTTTGGCTAGTGACTTGTCATCAGCAACCACCGGCGAAATCATCTATGTCGATGCTGGCTTCCGTAATATCAGCATCAAAACTGAATAATCTAGCAGTTAAAAAACACCCCTAGTGGCAATTGCCACCAGGGGTGTTTTTGTGTGCGTTACCGCATATGAATTAATGTTTGGTGGGTTGCGCCGCTGGCAATTGAGCATCATCCATCAGTTTGGCATAGAGCCAGCGCAACAGGTATTGCAATACCGATGTCACGGGAATCGCGAGAAAGAGCCCCAGCGCCCCACCCACTGCCGCGCCGGCAAGGATAGCCGCAATCACGAGGATGGGATGCAAATGGACAGCAGGGCCAACCACCGCTGGGATAATCACATAGTCTTCAAACATACGTAATCCCAAGTAGAGTCCACCCACCGTGCCAGCCACAATCGGAAGCGAATCACTAATTGGCATCGGCGATTGGAATACCGCCATCAGTACCGCAAACGCCGCCGCTGACCATGGACCGACTATCGGCAAAATTTCGACCACCCCACTCACAATCCCAATCAACAAGGGATAATGCACGCCGAGGATCCACAATGCAAGCGTAGTAAACACGGCCATAATCGGGATGAGTAACAACGTGCCGCGAATATAGCCGCTCAAAATTGCATGGATTTGTAACACAACAAAACGTACTTCGTCGTGGTGAATCGCTGGTACAAGTCGGGCAATCAGATGAATGACCCGCCGACCATGAAGCAACAAATAAAACGTGGTAATCAAAAATGCGAGGGTATGCAAAAATCCTTCAATCACCCCCACAAACGCATGCGGGCCACTCGTTGGTAACGTTGCAAGCACACTTGCAACCACTTTTTTGAATTCACCCATCACATCAATGGTTACACCAGCGACCACCAGTGGTTGGGCTTCGAGCTGTGCCATAATTTGCGGTAAATCGTGGCGCAGTAATTCATATTGCAGGACAATGCGCGTCGCGAAGTTTTGGATGGCAATAGTCAAAATCAAGACAACCACACCAAACAACAACGCCGTCGCCCACATCCGCGAACCGCGCAGATAGCGGGTCAGCCAAGTCACCACCGGATAAAAAATATATGCGGTAATAATTGCCCCAAAGAACACCATCGCCACATCATGGACAACCGTATAGAGTACATACGCAAACACACAAACAAGTAATACCGCAAACCACTTTAGGCGTGCCGAAAAGTGAATTGTCACAGGAGGTATTTGCATGTAAACCCCAAACTAGAATTGTTAATCAAAAAATATCTTTATTACTATCAGCCGTTCCGTCCTCGTCCCAGCGGAATTCGCGTTTCAAGTTGGTCCGTATTATTGTCTGTCTGTGTCACCGCAATATCGATGGTGTCTGGGTCAATCGACGGCACATAACGCCGGATAACGTCACACAATTCGATTTTGAGGCGTTCGATCATGTCTGGCGTCAATTTCACACGATCGTGCAAAAGTACCGTCAACAGCCGATTACGGGCGACGCTAGCAGACCCTTTATTGTTCCGATTAAAAAAGCTCATAGTACCACTCCTTTAGCCACATCCGTGAATGTTTAACGCCCCCCGCGTAACATATTGGATATGCGTTCAATCAAACTCGGTGTGTCTTCAATGGGATCAATGGCAACTTCTTCACCATTTATGCGGCGGGCGATATCGGTATAGTATTTACCGGTCTTTGAGCTCTTGTCGAGCACAAGCACTTCACCTTTATTGGTAGCGGTGATGACATCCTCGTCTTCGGGAATGATGCCAATCAAATCAATGGCAAGAATCTGCAACACATCTTCGACACTCATCATTTCGCCACTGCGCACCATCTTTGGGCGCAAGCGATTCAATATCAGACGTGGTTGGCCTTTTTCGTAGGCTTCGCACAATCCAATGATACGATCAGCGTCACGCACTGCCGATACTTCGGGAGTGGTGACGATGATGATTTCGTCGGCACCGGCGATGGCGTTTTTGAAGCCACTTTCGATACCAGCAGGGCTATCAATCAACACAAAGTCAAATTCTTCACGTAGTTGGTCGACAAGTTCGACCATTTCTTCTTGGGTGACCGCATCTTTGTCACGCGTTTGGGCGGCAGGGAGCAGATAAAGTTCGGCTTCATGCTTGTCTTTGATGAGTGCTTGCCGCAAACGACAATTGCCTTCGATGACATCGACCAGATCATAGACAATGCGGTTTTCGAGTCCCATCACCACATCCAAATTACGCAACCCAATATCGGCATCAACAACTACAACTTTATTACCAAGTCCGGCTAACGCCGTACCCAGATTCGCCGTTGATGTTGTTTTGCCCACCCCACCTTTTCCCGATGTGATTGTAATGACTTTAGCCATACCAGAATCCTCTCACAGAGTTAATACAATATTACAGGCACAGAATTAACGACGGTATTCTTCCCACGAGTGGACGATAATTTGGTCATCCTCGATACAGGCAATTTCGGGGGTGCGCTGGGCGTCATGCTCAGGTGCACGGGCTCGGATGTCAGCAATCCGAATCTGCGTGGCTGCCAATTCAATCGCGCAGATAATGGCACTGCGATCACCGAGGGCGCCGGCATGGACAAATCCACGCACCCGCCCAAACACCACCAAACTCCCCGCCACGATTAATTCGGCACCGGCATTGACATCACCGAGTAACGTCAAATCGCCGTGTAAATGCTTGTGAACCTGACCAGAACGCAAATTTTTGATCAAAATCGGTGCTGGCGCAACAGGATTCATCGCATTCGTATGCGCAATACTGCGCGGTTTGGCCGTTAATCCAACCGCTCGCGCAAATTGACGCACTTCACTCGAATCAGCCTGAATATCTACTGTGGTCAATTGATAGGTTTGCAATACCGTGTACAACGACTGCATTTCGGTGCGGTCAATTGCACGTGCCCCCATATCAAACGACACACTCATACCTTGAAATAAATTAGCCCCATGTGCGAGCTGGTGTTGAATCGCTACAAACGCATCATCCCATGAACAGGTGTCATCAACGACTACACGCAGACCACCGCGAGCTCCTTTGATTGCGACGTGCTCGGCCATAGGCATTCCTCAACACTTTCAGCAACATATTATGTGCAGTAATTATACCATGGAGTGTATCACAATAAAAAACATCTCTGCCAATTTTTCACTTGCACTATGAAATAATTATTGCCATAACAACTTATTCTTCGGGGAGCTGCGTTGTTAATGATTCCGAAGGAGTATTGAGTGGCACATCAATCGCAGGATGCGCTTCACGGGCAATATCAATCCGTGTACGGACTGCAGCTAATTGTTCCTGCAATTGTTGCAAAATATCAGCTTCATCACCATGATATTGGGTCGAGGTTTCAACCCATGTTTCTAACTGCAATTGCATTGCATGCACGCGGTCGCCGAGTTGACGCACCCCTAGCAGTACGCCGTCATCAACTAATGTCGCAGTATCACGCATTTGGATTTGCATGGCATCCAGACGCGTCAAAATCTCGTTGGTGGTAGCACGCATTGCATTCCCATCAAGTGGGCTCGCATGTGCGACATCACGTTGCTCGGCCCATGTTTGCAACGTCTGTTGCAACTGATTTACACGGTCAATCATCCCGATTGTATCGTTGCCCGTCGGTGCAACTACTTCAAATCGAGCTTGCAACTGCGCAATTGCTGCGCCTAGTTGCGTCTGACGAATCGTTACCGCCTCTTGTTCACTCAATAAATCAAGCAACATTTCGCGCAGTTGTGCAGACTCGTCCGAAACACGCACCGCCTGTTGTTGAAGCAATCGTGGTACAAACCACAACAACAACGCCAACAATGCTAATACCATGATGCCGAGGGCAACAAACAGTGCGGTCATGCGATTCCTTTCAAGTCAATATCGTACCTAATTATATGTGAAACTAGGTTATATCGTCAATTATGTAAAATAAATTTAGTATTTTTAATATTTTAAACATATTACCGCTCAACTTCTTCATTTTTCCCTAAAAATCATGCCGTCTACCAAAAACAATTTTCACACACGTTATCGTGTGTGACCAATAGAAATCATTGTAAACGTCGTATAAATGTCATTGCAATCACAAAAATACAAAATCTTTAATAGACTGATATGGTATTAGACAACCATATTATTTTTCGTGTTAAATAGCAAAATAACAGAAAAATTAACGCTTAATTTACCATTACGAGTTACGGCATCAATATCACGCATTTAACGGTGTATACGACGTCTTTATTATACGCAAAAACACATTATCATCCGTGCGACATTCATCAAAATTGTGCTATTCAAAATTGTGCTATTATAGGTGCAAGAATAATTATTCGTTAATGAGGTTCTGCATGGTTGTACGTTTTCGCCGCATCATGGTATTGATGACATTTCTTTCACTCATCACGAGCTGTGGGTTGCTTGGTGACAATACGTTGCACATCGCCGATGTTACGGCGGCCTACGATAAGTACGTTGGCAAAGATATCACCGTAGCCGGTGCATATTTAGCCAAACCCGGCGAAAAGCCACTATCGATTTTGGCAGCGGGCGTAAGCACGTTGGATAACGGGCTTGATGCCCAAGCATTGGGAGATGCAGTGTGGGTCGACAAAATCCCTGATGATGTCGCCCTCAACTTACACCGCCCTGGTGACGCCACCTACGGGTTCGTAAAAATCACCGGAAAGCTTGAAGCAGGAACCTTTGGCCCCGAAAAGAACTACAAATACCAACTGGTCGTCAGCAAAGCCGAAGTCATTGAGCAAATCAAGCGTAATGAACAACGCATCACCAATACTGCGCTTGGTGACGGTAAAGTCTCAATGTTTGATTTACTCGACAAATCAAGCGACTACAATGGCAAAAAAATCACCACCCAAGGGTACTACTTCTGGAACTCCGCGATTTATGTGTTGGCTGAGGGGATTTCCACCGAAGAAGATGGATCTAGCCCACAACCAGTAGGCAAAATCATCTGGATGGAAGGATTCCCACCTGACAAATCAGCAGAACTCACCGTGGGCCCAAACAATAGTTTTGTGTGGGGCAAAGTCGAAGTCACGGGTACATTCCAAAGTGGCGGGAATTTCGGGCGCGATGGAGCCTACAAAGAATTCATCCAAGCCGAATCAGCCACCGTCATCAAATAGCCGTTGTGCGATGACACACATCAGCACCAGATGGTGCTGATGTGTGTTTTTTGGTGTGAACTTGCTATAATCACAGTGAAACCCCAACATTGGAGTAACCACGGTGTATTTTTTTATTGATCATATGCAGGTCGACGATTTACCTGAAGTTCATCGCATCGACGCCCAGAGCTTCCCATACCAATGGTCCACTGCCACCTACATGAACGAGTTGAGTGCCCCCCAACACAGCCGGTATGTGGTGGTACGCGTCTCACCGCATTTACCTGGTGGTATCAATAGCACACCGATATCAGCGCTCCAACGCTTCATCAATCGCTGGCGTGTACCCGTTGTGGCAGCCCCAACACCCCGGCTCCCAATTGCCGGACATGCGGGGATTTGGCTGAGTCTCGACGACGGACATGTCACCACCATTGCCGTTCACCCCGATTATCGTCGCCAAGGAGTTGGTGAGTTGTTGATGTTGGGATTAATTGATCAAGCCTACGAACTCAAAGCCCAACAATTAACCCTCGAAGTGCGCGTATCAAATATTGCGGCCCAGAATTTATATGTCAAATTTGGATTCCGTCATCAAGGTGAACGCAAACGCTACTACACCGATAATGGTGAAGATGCCTCGATTATGTGGACCGACGACATTCACGCAGCGGCGTACCGTGAGCGCGTACGTGAGCTCCGTCAACAACTCTATCATCGCCTGCAAACGACGCCAGTGGTGCTTGCCACTACTCCCACTGCACCGACAACGCCCCAATAAAAAAGCGGAGGTGGCACTATCATGTGCCACCTCCGCCCACGTACAACCCTACACTTCAGTCACAATCGGCAATACCACAGGACGGCGGCGAGTTTGTTCAAACAAATGATCGCCGACAGCGTCTTTGATTTTGCGGATGACAAAGGCCGCATCGACTTCAGTCTGATCATTGGTTTTTTGCAAAATCCGGCGAACCACGTTGCGCGTCGAATCAATCAAGGTGTCGGCATCACGTACCTGTACAAAGCCACGTGACATGACATCGGGGCCACCGACTAATTCACCACTATGGCGGTCAATAGTCACCACGACAATCATCACCCCATCGCGTGACAGGAGTTGGCGATCGCGCACCACAATTTGGCTGACATCACCGACAGTCGTACCGTCTACATAAATGTAATTCACCGGTACTTTATTGACCATTTTGGCGAAGTTTTGGCCAAATTCCATCACCGAACCGTTTTCGAGCACAAACACATTATCCATGGTATAGCCCATGTTCATGCCAAGTGCCAGCTTACGATACAGTACCATGTGGCGATAATCACCATGGAATGGGATGACGTTTTGGGGGCGCAACATGCCAAGCAGCATTTTGAGCTCTTCTTGGGCAGCATGGCCTGACACATGGACTTTGGCTTCGCTACCATAAATCACATCGGCACCGATCCGGAACAGATTGTTGATAACCCGTGATACCGACACTTCGTTGCCTGGGATTGGCGAGGCAGATACCACCACTGTGTCCCCTTGTTTGACGCGCAAATGAGGGAAATCACGGTTGGCCATACGAGCGAGGGCGGCCATCGGTTCACCTTGGCTCCCAGTACACATTACGGCCACTTGGTCGTCAGGCAAGGTGGCAGCTTCGCTACCACGCACGAGCGTGGTTGGCTGGATGCGTAGATAACCGAGTTCCAAGGCGATCCGGAAGTTGTTTTCCATGCTACGACCAGCCAACATCAAGCGGCGACCATAGGCTTCAGATGAGTCAATCACTTGTTGCACACGTGAGATATTTGAGGCAAAGGTCGCCACAATAATCCGACCGGGTGCCGTGGCAAAAATCGAATCAAGCGAATCACCAACCACCCGTTCACTGGGGGTAAACCCGGATGATTCAACACGCACACAGTCGGTAATCAATACCACCGGATTGCGTTGTCCCAATGCGGTAATTGCCGCAATGTCGGTGGGGCGTTTGTCGACGGGAGTGTGGTCAAACTTCCAGTCCGTCAGATAGACCGCAATACCAGCCGGCGTGTTGATTGCCAGACCAACGGTATCGGGGATAGAGTGGGCGACGTGGAAGGTTTCAATTTTGAAAATTCCAACCCGCAATTCATCGCCTGCTTCGAAGCGGTGAATTTTGGTTTGTTCGAGCAAGCGGTGCTCTTTTAATTTGTGACTTACCATACCCGCAGTCAATGGCGTCGCATAGACGGGCGGGAAGCCCAATTCAGGCAACACATAGGGCAACGAACCAATATGGTCTTCGTGACCGTGGGTCAATACAATTGCGCGGATTTTGTGCAGGTTTTCGCGCAAATAGGTGATATCAGGCAACACCAAGTCAACTCCGAGCATTTCGGCTTCGGGGAACATGACGCCACAATCCAACACCACAATATCTTCGCCGTATTCTACCACCCACATATTCCGGCCAACTTCACCAGCACCACCCAAGGGAATTACTCGTAATCGCTGTTTTGTCATTTCACATGCAACATCAACGCATCCTTGATACGATTGCTGCTATCACTCTGGCATCACATGATGCCAAACAACACGCAGTGGGATATCAAAAATCGCTGACCTTGCTTCCTTTCTTATACTACACGTATTGCTATTCCAAACGGTTATACCGTACATATCGTGGTCACTCGTACCGTAAGCTGAATGATCACGCCAACAGGCCATCTATCCCGAATGAATCAAACACCATACTGGCATTTGGTCACACAAAACCGTATTGAGACGCTATGATTACGCAAGCAATCTAACTCAAATTTGCCCGGCGGCGAATTTCGTCGATTAATTCCTCGCGGTGTTCAATCCCCGCATACAACGGCAACACGACCCGCCCATAGGCTTGTACATGCAACAATCGCAACACTGGATTACTTATTTGGGCGCTCGGATCTATTTTGAGACGGAGCTCATTGCTTGGTTCATCGCTATCGGCATCAATGGCACGAATATCACTGACATTGCTCCATGGAATCAATAAACTAATTCCAAAGGCTTCATAACGTAATCCATCACCGGTAGGGGTATAGCGCACGACCCATTCCATCGCAATATTCCAAATTGTTAGGGGAGCGGCGACCATCAATACCAACATAAACAATGCCGGTACAGTACGATCGACCGTCAATCCTTGGCCGAGCGATGCTTGTAACGAATCAAGGATTTTCCCAGGGCTATAACTAATCGCTAACGTCGATTGAAATGTCCAGATGGCAAAAATCCAAATTAACCCCGCACCAATCATTAACAACATGACGTTCCGTCGCCCTGTTGCCGATAGTTGGTATGTTTTCATCATGCAAACTCCTTCACTATTTGACTGCGTCACGCAGGACTGTCCGGTACAATTCACCTAATGCCTGAAAATCTGCTTCCAACACTGCCATATTTCGTGGTTGATACAACGCGGCTGCGGGGTGCAACATCGGGACTACGATGTAGTTTGCGATGTGCTGCGGCACACCATGTGCCGTACTAATCTTGATATCAGAAATCCAACGGGCGGCAGCATGGCGACCTAATGGAACAATGACCAATGGATCAATAACTGCGATTTGCCGTTGTAAGAAGCGCGCACAGGCCAATACTTCAGCAGGCAATGGATCACGGTTTTGTGGTGGACGATGTTTGACAACATTGGCAATAAACAGTGCCGCCCGATTCAATCCAGCCACAAGTAATAATTTGTCAAGTACTTTGCCTGACGCTCCCACAAAGGGCATTCCTGCCTTATCTTCATGAGCCCCTGGCGCTTCACCAATAATCATCAGCCGTGCATCTGCCGCACCGCTCCCTGGGACAGCCTGTGTGGCTGATTCACACAACGCACATGCCCGACATACACGA
The DNA here is from genome assembly GCA_947450095.1 of Roseiflexaceae bacterium. Lineage (GTDB taxonomy): Bacteria > Chloroflexota > Chloroflexia > Chloroflexales > Roseiflexaceae > UBA965. The sequence goes on along the minus strand of CANFUF010000013.1, from coordinate 30,033 downwards.
ATATCGTCCGCAATCAACGCGAGTGAATCCGTACCAACCATCTATCTACCCACCACACCTATTCCCAATCGCACTACTGCGATGTCACAACATCATCATCCATACCATATATGAGACGCCACGTTTATACCGTTTTTTGTCAACGCACACTGTCACGCATCACATGCGTACAATCATAAATTAATTATACCACGGTCGCCTTGGTTGGGTACCACCAAATCAGACAATTTGGCGGTGGTAATACGGGCACGATCATTTCACCGCTCACACTCATCTGCCACTCACGTTTGATGAGTGCGGCAATTTGTTGTTGATGAAAATCATCATACGGCAATCGCAAACGAAAGCACATTTCGGCCACCGCCTCGGCTTCACTGGCATAACTCGTTGGGGTAGTCACTGGTAATACCGTCAGATTCGCCACAATCCCTAGTTGCGCCAAGGCTGCCAAACATTCATGGGCAGCAGGCAACGGCAAGCGTGGTTCGCCATGCCAAGCCTGCCACAGCGGCAACACCGCAGTGGTGGGATGACGTAACCCCAATACCAACACACATAATTTACTGGCAGCGGCATCCATTGCCAACAGAAACGGGGCAATGGCACGCACGGCATACAACACATGCACGGCAATTGCCACATCGCACGCCACCGGCGCTTCCGTCGGCCAGGTATCGGCAATCGTCGTAACGTGTGGCAACTGTGCCGTTTGGACGAGCAAATCAATCTGGGCACGCATCGCCGGCGAATGCTCGAGGGCGATGACGTCACATCCTGCTGCCGTCAATGGCGGGAGATAACGCCCACTGCCAGCGCCAATGTCCAACACACGATCCCCCACACTGAGCTGGGGTAACAGCCACTGCATGAATGCATCGGGTTGGGGCACCCGCTTCACATTACGCGCAAAGCGTGCCGCTGCGGTGGCATATTGGTCAGCACTGCGTTCCATATCAGGATGGGTAGCGGCCTCGCCTTGGGCACGCTCACGGTCATACATGTCACGCCAAATAGTCAACCAATCAAGTCCTGCTGATTGCCATCCGGTAGGAATCGTCATTGCGCTACCTCACACCACTGACTGTCATGCGCCGCACTCTGACGAGCTGCCGCAATGACACAATCTACGACCAGTCCCGCCGTACCGTCACAGACATCACGCGCTTCACCAGCCAGTGCAGCCAACATTGATTCCCAGGCGGCGGCATGCCACCCCAGCAGACCAGTAGGGGTTTCGGCACCAGGCAAGCTGGCACTTGGCTGTTGTTGATTCCAAATTTGGGTGCGTTGCATGGCAGCAGGCTGGCGCGCAGTACCAAGCTGCAACGTATTCACCTCTTGCATGTCAAAAACCACACTGCCGGCGCTTCCATATGCTTCGACGCGAATATCGTCTGCAGCACCGGGAACCATTTTTGAGGCCTCAATCGTGACCCGCATACCATTGGCTAATTGGGCGGTCAACCAGGCTACATCATCGCTCGTCACAGGGGTCAATAGACCACCTGCATCGGGGCGTTCTGCAATCACGGTACGCAATTCTGCTTGGACTCGCACTATTGGACTTTGGAACAAGTAATAACACAAATCAATCAAATGCGAGCCCAAGTCAACCAATACGCCCCCGGTATCGCCAGCAAAACGCCACGTTAGCGGGCGGTCAGCGCGCACATTGCTAGCACGGAAGTAGCGCAGATGGGCGCTAATACCCTCACCCAAATGCCCTTGGGCGATGCGCCGGCGCGCTTCGGCCAAAGCAGGAATCCGTCGGAAGTGGTGATTGAGCACCAGCATTCGTTGTTGCGTCGTAGCTAATTCGATTAATGTGGCAGAAGTAGCGGGATCAACCGTCAATGGCTTTTCACACATGACGTGCTTCCCCGCCAGCAGTGCTTGGCGGACCTGCGCCGCATGTACCCCTGTAGGGGTACAAATGGCAATGACATCAATCGTGGGGTCAGCCAGCATAGCGGCGTATTCCATTTGTGGCACAGTGGGGTAATCTCGTAGGGCATTAGCTTGACTACGCTCCCCACCGGCACAAATCGCCCGTAGCTGCGGGCGATACGCCAAGGTCGGGTAGATTTGTGGCACTAATTGCAACACAGTCGCATGGAGACGGCCAATAGCGCCATACCCAACCAGACCGATACCCAACGTTTGGCTCATAATCTCTCCTTTATGTCAAAGGGAGCATGCCCTGACTGTACCAATGCTTCGAGTTGCGCCAGTGCCACCCAGCCCGCCTGATAGGTGGCTGGGTCATGGATTTGGTATTGTTGCGCTTCGTATTCATCAATATCGAGGCGTTGCAGGTGCTGACGGTCGGGGCTAACAAACAAATCAAGCTCGAGGTCATGTGAATGAATAGTGGTGGCCGTAATAATTGCCGGGCGAGACACGTTACAATACCAGCCACGCAACTGACCGTCGCCGCGATAGACCGCAAAAATCGAGTACCACTGATCAGCATAAAAATGCTCGTCAAGAATATCGCCTGGGGCGAATTGCATATAGCCGAGGTCTACCGCTGGGCGAGTCCATTGGGCGCGTACCAATGCATAATCAGGCGACACCACCAATGGTGTCGCCACATAACTGACGGTGGTACGCCGCGCTGATTTAATCAAATGTACGACCATCACCAGCTCCTAGAGGTAGCTGCGTCCCAACAACCGCCGTACGCGGGCTCGCCAACTCGCAGGAATTCGGCGCCCAATATCACTGGCAATCAACAAGCCAATCAAGCGCAACGTCCCCATGCGTGGTGCCACCAAGGCCTTGAGTTGGGCTGGATCATGGAAGTTGAGCGGTGATTTGTCGTGGACTTCGACCTTGAGCGTGCCGTGCCATTCTTTTTCGACCCAAAACAAATGGGGCATACTGCGTTGGAACAAGTAGTAGGCTGGATTGTAGGCATATAAATAATCAAAAAACTCACCGAAGGGTTCTTCGGGTTCACGGGGGTGCAAAATAATCGTGTCGCCGATTAAATTGACATACCAGCGGTGAAACGACCAATGGAAGGTACGCTCGGCGATTTCGGAGGGGCTTTGGATATAGCCGGCCTGTGACACGCGCGTCAGCTCTGACACAAACTGCAGGGGATCGTCCATGTGTTCGAGGATGTGCGAACAGATGGTGTAGGCAAATACGCCATCTTTGAACGGTAAATGATGGGCATCGGCGACCACAATCGGGCGGTCAATCACGATATTGCCACCACGTTCGGTATTGTCAAACAAAAATTTGTCGACGAGAATATCGGCCCGTGGGTTGGGATTATCACCACTGCCGATTTCGAGGACCAAGCCCTTGGCGGGCGGATTCAAGTGTTGTTCCATGCCTACTTAATTCAATTCATCGCCAGAAAGGCTGTCGTGGAGAACGTCGAGATATTCGAGTGCCATACCGGTACCAATTGCCACACAATTGGCCGGTTGATCGGCGACATAACACGGTACACCAGTGACATCGGTCAACAAATCATTGATGCCACGGAGCATCGAACCGCCACCGGTCATCACCATCCCTTTGTCGATGAGGTCTTCAGCGAGGGCGGGGGGAGTTTCTGCCAACACACGGCGGACCGCATTGATGACTTGATCGAGTGGTTCTTGGATGGCTTCGGTGATTTCGGTAGAATTTATTTCGATGGTACGTGGCAAGCCAGCGACTTGATCACGACCACGGACTTGCATTTGTAAGGGGCGACTCATAATCATTGCCGAGCCAATTTCGATTTTGACACTTTCGGCCATGCGTTCGCCAATCATCAAGTTATATTTGCGTTTGATGTATTGCATGATGGCATCATCGAAGCGATTCCCACCCACCCGGACGGAGCTCCAGGCTACGATGTCGTTGAGCGAAATCACGGCGACTTCGGTAGTACCACCACCAATATCGATAATCATGTTGCCCGAGGGTTTGGCGATAGGGATATTGGCGCCGATGGCGGCAGCCAACGGTTCGCGAATCAAATACGCACGGCGGGCACCGGCAGCCAAGGCTGCTTCGCGCACGGCACGCATTTCGACAGAAGTAATGCCAGCAGGAATGCTAATCATCACATCGGGTTTATTGAGACTAAATCGACCATTGGTTTTGCTGATGTAATGCTTGAGCATTGCTTCAGTGATATCATAGTCGGCAATCACACCATTCCGCATGGGGCGTACGACTTCGATACTCTCTGGTTCACGACCAAGCATCGCCAAAGCATCAGAGCCAACCGCTTTGATACGGTTATCTCTGGTAGAAATGGCCACTACTGATGGCTCTGATAGCACAATACCACGATTGCGCACATACACAAGCACATTCGCTGTACCGAGGTCAATACCTATTTTGCGGGCCATAGCGTCCGCCGTCCAATCTGTACACACAACGTAATCTATATGAGTTATTGTACCATATGAAAAAAATATCGTGCAATCACCACAAAAGCCTAGTGGTACTAGGCTTTTGTGGTGATTAGATTACACTACACGCTACAAACACCTCATCGGTAATCGGTAGCAGCGTGCACACACGTTTAGTCTACGTGATGGGGAGTCGCCGCACGTTTTTTGGCATGACTGGCCTGAGCAGCTTTGATTTGGAGCATTGCACGGCGTAATTCCGCTTCTGCATGAATCAATTCTTGTTCAGACTGGCGTTGCGAAATCCGTGATTCCGCACGTTGGCGCGCTTCCTCGGCTCGATTGAGGTCGATTTCGTCAGCACGATCACAGGAATCCGCCAAAATCGTTACCCGATCTGGAAGCACTTCCATGAACCCACCAAACAATACGTATTCGGTACGAACCCCATTCTTGATGATACTCAATTCGCCTTCGGTTAACACCGTAATCAACGGCATGTGGCGAGGCAAAATCCCCACCCGGCCATCTTTGGTCGGCGCATTGACCTGATCGACATCGTCCGACAGGACGAGGCGTTCAGCCGTGACAATTTCGAGATGTAATGGCATCTCGGCACCTCCCTATGGGATTACTTACCCGCTTCAAAGGCAGTGATGACCTCGTCCAACGAGCCTTGGTATGAGAAGTACTGCTCGGGCACGTGGTCAACTTCACCAGCCAATAAGCGCGCAAAACTGCGGACCGTATCACCGACGGGCACATATTTACCGGCACGGCCGGTGAATTGTTGCGCCACCGTAAATGGTTGCGAGAAGAAGCGCTCGATTTTGCGGGCCCGCGATACCGTCAATTTGTCTTCGTCAGACAATTCTTCGACACCGAGGATGGCGATGATGTCTTGCAAGTCTTTGTAGCGCTGCAATACCATCTGGACTTGACGGGCAACGCGGTAGTGTTCTTCACCGACCACATTCGGGTCAAGAATGCGGCTCGTTGACGCCAATGGGTCAACGGCGGGGAACAACCCACGGGAAGCGATGCTACGTTCGAGCGAAATCGTGGCGTCCAAGTGGGCAAACGTCGTAGCCGGCGCAGGGTCGGTGTAGTCGTCGGCGGGCACATAGACGGCTTGCATCGAAGTAATCGAGCCCTTCTTGGTCGATGTGATGCGCTCTTGGAGCTCACCCATTTCGGTGCTCAAGGTGGGCTGATAGCCTACTTGTGATGGCATACGCCCAAGCAAGGCTGACACTTCTGAACCGGCTTGCACGAAGCGGAAGATGTTGTCGATGAAGATCAACACGTCGCGGCCTTCGTCACGGAAGTATTCGGCCATGGTCAAGGCAGTCAAGGCCACGCGCAAGCGGGCACCCGGCGGCTCATTCATTTGGCCGAAGACCATCACGGTTTTGTCAAACACGGTGGTGTTGTCGTCGATGCGGGCATCTTGCATTTCGTGGATGAGGTCGTTGCCTTCACGTGAGCGCTCGCCGACGCCAGCGAACACGGAGTAACCCGATTGTTCTTTGGCGATGTTGGCGATAAGCTCTTGGATGACCACGGTCTTACCCACACCGGCACCACCAAAGATTCCCGTCTTACCACCACGGGTAAAGGGGGCGATCAAGTCGATAACTTTGATACCAGTTTCAAAGACTTGCGCTTGGGTGGATTGTTCTTCGAGCAAGGGGGCGCGTTGGTGGATGGGGCGCCGTTCGGCGGCATCTACCGATTTGTCAAAGCCGTCGATGGTTTCACCGACGACATTGAAGACGCGACCAAGGGTGGACGGGCCGACCGGCACCGAAATTGCGGTGCCAGTGTCGGTGCAGGGGACGCCGCGGCGCAAGCCGTCGGTGGTACCCATGGCCACTGCCTTGACATTGCCGTTACCGAGGTGTTGTTGCACTTCGGCGACCAGCGTACTGCCATCAGGCATTTGCACCGTGATTGCGTTATAAATCGCGGGGGTTTCGTGTTCCTTGAATTTGGCGACAATCACGACGCCAATAATCTCGGTAATTGCCCCAATTGCATGAGCCATACAGTTCCTCCAGCACGTATCGTGTGGTCAGACCACACGCAGACATCAACTATCTGCGAGGGCAGCCGCTCCCGAGGCAATCTCAGAGACTTCCTTGGTGATATTGGCTTGACGGGTTTTGTTGTACGTCAAGGACAATTCGCGGCGTAGATCTTTTGCGTTGTCTGTGGCATTACGCATTGCCACCATGCGGGCGCTATGCTCGCTAGCAATAGCTTCAAGCAACGCTTGATAGATTTGCACCTCGGCAAAGCGGGGCAGCAGGTCCTTCAATACGACATCCTCATCGGGTTCGTAGTTGTAGTTGCTACTTGCAGACGCCGGTGCGGGGGTGGATTGGTCTGCTTCCACCGGCAAAATCCGTCGCACTGCCGGGCGTTGTACCAGCGTATTGACGAACTGACTATAGACGATATACGCCTCGTCGAATTCGCCCTTCAAAAAGCCTTGAATGACATTCGTCGACACACCGAGGATATCGGCGAGCTTCGGGTAGTCACCCAGCTTGGTTACCTCGGCCAATAAGTCTTGACCACTACGATTCAAGAAGTCGCGCCCTTTTTTCCCAATAGCCAGGACTTTCACGTTGCGCCCTTTGGTTTTTTCATCAAGGATGAACCGAGCCGTGCGACGCAAAATGTTGGCAACCAAGCTACCAGCCAAACCACGATCGGGTGTGATAAGAATCAACGCGACGTTTTTGACTTCAGTGCGGACTTCGAGCAGAGTGCCTTTGCGGCTCCCGCCTGCGCGGGCCATCAGGCTACTCATGACATCGCGGAGTCGGTCGGCATACGGCCGGGTAGCGAGCACGTTGCGTTGGGCACGCCGCATTTTCGACGCCGAGACCATCTCCATGGCGCGCGTTATTTGCGATAAGTTGCGCACAGAGCGAATACGTCGGCGAATTTCACGTGTACTTGGCACCGTTTCCCTCTTCCGTTTTAAGATGGGAACGCTTGTTGCCATGCGTCCCCAACAGCGACCTATCCGGCAAAATTGCTGGTCTGGTTGAACTCAACAATCGCTTTTTCGAGCGATGATTTGATTTCTGCAGACGGGAATTTGCGGTCAAGCCGGGTATCGTAAATGCCTTTGCATACGTCGGGGTGCACGGTATGCATAAACTGCAAGAACTCGACCTTCCATTGACCAATCGCCGTCACCGGCACGCCATCACAAAACCCATTGGTGGCGGCAAAAAGCACCATCACTTGGTCTTCGAGCGGCATTGGTTGGAATTGGGCTTGCTTGAGTGCTTCTTGCAAACGTGAACCACGATCGAGCTGGGCGCGGGTGTTTGCGTCCAAATCCGATGCGAACTGTGCAAATGCGGCCAAATCGCGGAACTGCGCCAAGTCGAGCTTGAGGCGGTCTGCAACCGAGCGCATGGCACGAGTCATGGCTGACGTACCCACACGTGATACCGACAAACCGATGTTCAAGGCTGGGCGAATACCCGCATTGAACAAGTCTGATTCGAGGAACAACTGACCGTCCGTAATCGAAATCACGTTGGTCGGAATGTAGGCTGACACGTCATTGGCTTGGGTTTCGATGATGGGCAATGCCGTCAACGAACCGCCGCCTTTTTCGTCACTCAAGCGCGCTGCGCGTTCGAGCAAGCGGGAGTGCAAATAAAAGACGTCGCCGGGGTAGGCTTCGCGGCCAGGAGGGCGGCGGAGCAACAACGAAACTTGGCGGTAGGCAGTGGCGTGCTTGGAAAGGTCGTCGTAGATAATCAATGCATCGCGAATTTCTTCGCCGTTGATGGTCACGCCGTTTTCCATGACTTCTTCACCGATGGCACAACCGGCGTACGGTGCAATGTATTGCAACGCAGCTGATTCTGATGCGGTGGCTGCCACTACCGTGGTGTATTCCATGGCACCGAAGCGCTCGAGGTAGCCCACGATTTGGGCAACTTGGGCACGCTTTTGACCGATAGCCACATAGATACAATAGAGACCCTTGCCTTTTTGGTTGATGATGGTATCGATGGCCACGGCGGTTTTACCCGTTTGGCGGTCGCCGATGATGAGCTCACGTTGGCCGCGGCCAATCGGAATCATCGCGTCAATGGCAATCACACCGGTTTGCACCGGCTCGTTGACCGATTGACGATCCATCACACCAGGGGCGATACGTTCGACTGGACGGAGTACGTCGCTGTGAATCGCACCTTTACCGTCGATGGGTTGCCCGAGCGCGTTCACGACGCGACCGACCAATGCCTGCCCGACGGGCACCGAAATAATGCGGCCGGTGGCGTTGACTTGATCCCCTTCTTGAATCGAAAGGTAATCACCCAACACGATGGCGCTGACCGTATCGCGTTCGAGGTTCAAGGCGATACCGAACACTGCTTCGCTTCGCCCTGCTTGCACAGGGAATTCGAGCAATTCGGCTGCCATGACTTGTTCGAGACCGCTAATACGTGCCACACCGTCACCAACCGAAATCACCGTACCGACGTTCATCATACGAGGTTGGGCGTCGGTACCTTCTTGAATGCTTTTCAGCAGACGCTGATAAATATCGTTTGCTGCTACGGCCATGTCTGGCACCTCAATCGTTGTGTCGCGACGAAAGCCGCCTGCGGCTCTCGTCTGCTGCCGTTTCATTTATGTGGTGGCAAAGGCTAACTGGTCAACATGCTCCGTTGCACCGCACTCAAGCGGGTACGCAAGCTGTTATCAAGTACTTGATCACCGACCCGTACAATCAAGCCACCAATCAGTGACTCATCGACGGCGAAGTGGACTTCGAGACCTTGGCCATATTTGCCACGGAGATCTGCGATCGTTGTTGCTTGCTCGGCATCACTCAACGCGACTGCGCTGGTGATGGTTGCTTCAAGCACTTGGGTGCCACGACTCGTGGCACTTTCAAACGCTTTAACAACAGCCTCAATGCTATTGAGACGCCCAGCAGCGGCCAAAGCGGCGACAACGTTACGGACTTCACGTGGTGCATCGGCTCCCAATACCGCATTGACGCTATCAGCACTACTCGCACCACCACGAACTGCTTCAGCAGCAGTACGCAATGACTTGAGGGCAGCACCGTTCAATGCTTCTTGGAGCGCGCGTGCGATCATCTGTGTATCAGATGTAGTCACGGTATACCTCGCTTGCAGCTGGCACAATCACCAACCGCCACGCTCTGTACATTAGTTGTTGCGCCCTAAGCGGCTCAACGACTCGTCGATTAATTGCTTGTGATTGCCCTTGAGCTCAGCGCCCAACACCTTGGCAGCCGTTTCGGTTACCAATGTGGCAGCCTGATTCTTGAATTCACCAGCCATACGATCCAGCTCGGTTTCGGCATTGGCACGTGCCTCAGCCTTGATCCGCTCTGCTTCGTGGCGCGCTTGATTCACGATTTCTGCTTCTTGGACACGGGCACGCTCTTGCGCCTGTGCCATCACCGCAGCGGCTTCTTGACGAGCCTTAGCCTGTTCGGCTTCGTTTTCTTTGCGCTGTGAAGCCATTTGCTCGCGCACTTTGTCGGCTTCACGGAGACTCTCTTCGACGCGCTTGGTGCGCTCTTGCAAGAGATTCAAAATTGGGGTATAGAGGAACTTTGACAACATCCATACCAAGAAGATGACGTTGAAAATCTGCGCCACCAACAGGCTGTAATTAATGCCTAGTTTTTCCAAAGCAGTGCTCCTTGTGGACATACGGGGTTACACCCCCACACGACCAAAACTAGATAATGTTGAAGCCGATGAGCAGACCGAACACCATCGAAAGAATGAACGGCACTTCGGCCAATGCGAAGCCCAAGAACATGTACGTGCGGAGCATACCTTCGGCTTCGGGGTTACGTCCCATGGCCTGCAATGCACCGCTAAACACCACACCGATACCAGCACCGGGTCCGATAGCACCCAAACCGATGGCCAAAGCCATAGCGACAAAACGAAGTCCTGCGTCAGTCATTTCATTCCTCCGAAATAATTACTTAACTAGTACGAAATTAATGAGCCGCTGCTTCTTGCTCATCATGACCGCCACCATGCGCCTGCGTGGCCATGGACATGAATACCAACGTCAACACCGCGAAAATGACCGCTTGCATCAATGCGACAAATACTTCGAATGCATAGAAGGGCAGCGGCAGCATATATGGGAACAAATATCCCATAACGATGAGCACCACTTCACCAGCGAAGATGTTGCCGAATAGACGGAAGGCAAACGATACGATACGAATGAATTCGGACAATAGCTCGATAATGCCAATGACCGTAAACATCGGACCTTCACGGAAGTTGAAGAACCGCACCAAATACTCGAGCCCCAGCGCCTTGAGACCAAAATATTCGATGAGAATTACCGACAACAACCCTAACGCCAATGTCATGTTCAGGTCAGCCGTTGGTGCACGCAAATACGGCACTAACTCTTCGTGATTTTCATGACTGCACTGGAAGGGCAAATTATCGTAGAAGGTCGACTTAATGACGACTTCCTTCGTGCCTTCTTCGTGCTTGACTTGGCAGGCTCCAATGCTGCCTACCCCAGGGACTAACCCCACAAAATTCGATAGCAAAATCAGCAAAAATGCTGTCCCGACAAATGGGAAGAACTTGGCCACATTCTTCTTGTCGACACCCACGGCAAAATCGTGGAGTGAACTCACTACCAGCTCGATGAAGTTTTGGAAGCCACGAGGAACCATCTGGTTCCGTACTCCAAAAAACACCAGCAACCCCAACAATACATCAACGACAATTGTTGCGAGCAGTGAGTTAGTAATTGGAATCCCACTTGCACATGTCCCTGGCTGTCCTTCTGCCAATGCCCCACCTGCACACACCAAGGCTTCTGCTTTCACAGATACCGGTGGAAAGGCCGGGAATCGCATGTTTAAGCCAAAGTACAATGCAGCGCCAATTACGAGGGCCAACAGTACGGCTGTGCGAATCCGCATGAACACGCCCCTCTGACTTAATGAACGCTTTCACAAAGTACTATACCGGCACCCTAAATCGTGGTTAAGCGCTTGCACGTTTTGGGGATACAGATATATTCACTTTTAATAGTACCACAACTCTAATTCAACGGGCAACTTGATTTGTCTGTTTTTGTATATTGCACATAACTGTAATGAAGTGTGAAGTATGAAGGAGGAAGTATGAAGTGAAGTGCGAAGTATGCTAGAGCCGTTGCATGCAACGGCTCTACCACCTATATAAATGTACAGTGCAGAAAGTTACTCGCCGGTTGATTCTTGTTGGTAACCAGGAACCATCACCACAAAGGTTGATCCCACTCCAATTTTGCTTGACATCATCACAAATCCCCCCAAACGGCGCACCATGTCATAGATCAATGCAAGTCCCACACCAACCCCACCATGACCGCGGGTCAATGAATCATCGACTTGGACAAATGATGCAAATACATTCCATTGTTCACGCATATTGATACCCACGCCTTGATCACTTACCGTTATCGTCAACCATTGTTGACTATCACTGGCAAGGGGCACTGGGGCAAATGCTGGATATTGATACTCGGTGTTAAGATCAATCGTGTCGCGTTGAGCATATGTAGCGGCATTACTCAACAATTGCACGATAATCACACGCAACCACTGCATATCACTAATAAACGGATGCGTAGGCGCATCATCACTAAATAACCGAATTTTTATTGAAGGGAAACGTTCATTTATTTGTGAAATCACTTGATGAACAACGACAGACACATCAATCGTTGTTAATTGCAGATCGTTGTCGAGCGATGTTTTTTGCAATTGCGACATATGATCAATCACTTCGCGCATCCGTAATGCATTCGAGCGGATTTCTTCAATGTGCATTTGGTTATCACCTTCAATTGTACGCATCAAGATATCAGAATACCCGAGTACCATCGTCAACGGCGTGCGTAATTCATGTGATGCAATGGCAATAAATTCATCTTTCATGACTTCAATTTGGCGTTGACGGCGATAAAGGTTTGACATTTCACCGTACATTTCGGCATTACGCAAGGCTGCTTCACTCTGTCCTGATAACAACGTCATCAATTCCGTTACCGTGGGAATATTAGGATCGGTGTCATAGGTGCCAATCATCAGTATCCCTTGTAAGCCACCCCACGACATCGGAATCGCCATAGCCGTATGAATGACATGGAGAGAATGAGTAAACATTTCACCATGGCTTGTCAACAACGTCCGCCCTGACAAAGCCCGATGCGCAAATTCCATACCACGCACACTTATTTGCCATTGATCATCAAAAAATGTCACCGATGTCAATGGCGTTTGTTCTTCACCGATTAACAACGCTGCCGCTGGCCACGTGCTCCACCGCACCGCCAAATCAAGCACATATTGCACCAACAAATTGTAGTCAAGGGTTGAATTCAGGATTTCACTATCAATCCGTAAGGCTTCTAGTGCCCGCAAGCGCACGTTGTCATGAATCAAATTACGCCGATTCAAGGCATGCGATACTGCCAATATCAATTGTGATAAATCAAATGGTTTGGACAAAAAATCCGAAATACCGTTTTGCATGGCCTGATGTAAATGCTCATACGAAGCAAACGCCGTCATCATTACCACCGCCGCCGTAGGGTCACGCTGTAACGCCATGAGCGCCAAATCAAGCCCGCTAATTCCTGGCATCTTGAGGTCAGTCAATAACAAATCGTAATTACCTTGGACAATCAAGTCAGGAGCTAATGATACATTGGTTACCGTGGTAACCTCGTACCCACGAGATTGAAGAGCACGGGAACAAATATCACACATATCAGGTTCATCATCAACCACCAAAATATGTGATTTTTTTATCGTTGTGTCTATCGTCATACCATTCATTCCTTTGCTGATAACAGCAATCCACCATTTGCCAACGCATACACGTCACGGGCAGTCGGCAAACAATCAGCCACAATCCGTGGTAATAATTCGTCAACCACATTGCGCGTATGCCCACGAATACACCCTGGGGTACCAATCACCGGTATACCGGCGAGTTGGCCGAGCAGCAACAAATTCCCTGGCTCAACAGGAGCACCATAACACGTTATTGTACCGCCAGCACGCAATAATCCTTGGGGCATCACATCGTCCCGATCCATGATAGAGGTTTCAGCGACAGTCATCACAATATCAGCACACGCCGTTGCCTGGAGCAACGCCTGTGCGACAGCCTGACTATCCGCTTCACATTGAATCATCGCTACTACTGTCGCATGTACCGGAATAAGCCGGGCCTGCAATGGGGGAATGTGGGTACGCTGTAAACGGGCACAAATCGCATCATTGCCAATCATGATTATTGCTACCCGGCGACGCACAAAGGGTCGGACAGTAATTGCAGGAGCGGGTGTTTCTGCAATTACCTGTCGTGGCAATGCAAACGGCAAAATCTTGACAGTCGCGATGCGTTGCCCTACAGTCACCGCACTCCACCCTGCAACCGTGGCAATCGTCACGCCATCGATGGCATGCCAGTCAGTGAGCAGGGCATCTGACACCACACAAACTCCGCCTTCATCAGCCAAAATATCAACACGACCATGGTGTGGTGGCAAAATCCGCACCCCGCCATGACTACAACGCACCGCCACCAACGTGGCTGCGGTATGTTCATCGATATCGTCAGCATCTAATTCAACCACATGCACCAATTCAATAGCATGGAGCTGCAACAGCGCGACATCTGCCGCAGTAATCACCCGCCCTTTGCTCACAAGGCGACGCCCCGTCGCATCGCTGATGTTGTGGCGCGCAATACATTTTTCACTTTGGGCTGTTGGACGGAGTTGCAGACGCATGTCATCCTACCGTGTCTTTGTGGTGTGCTTCATACCATCATATGTGAGTATCCGCACGGAGGGCGGCATAATCGGCGTCGGTATCGATATCGCGCAATAATTCTGGCGCATCAATTGGCCAAAACTGCGGGACAACTTTGCCGGCTCCAAACAATACGCGCCCACCTTGGTCACCGGTCAAGGTCGTCAACAATGGCACCGTGGCGGCAGACCAGATGACCGGGTTCGTTGCTTGCCCTACGACTTGGGGGATGAGCACGGCCGGCCGCGTAGCGTACCAAGCTTCAATACACGCATTGATATGCGCAACAGTCAGTAATGGCTGGTCGCACAACAGCACCATTAGCGCATCGTACGACTGTGTCAAAAACCACTGGGCGCCACAGGCCACCGAGCTGGCTTGGCCACTTTCATAGGCAGTGTTTTCGATACACGGCACCATTAGATCTGCCACGCTGGCGCGCACGGCATCAGCCTGATGCCCTACCACCACCGCCACAGCGGCGAGCATGGATTGCTGCGCCGTCAGCAGACTATGGCGCACCAACGGCACCCCACCCCAATCAAGCAATTGTTTGGGGCGACCAAGGCGACGCGACAAGCCGGCAGCCAAGATGATGGCGGCAATTTTCATAGCGACTTCCCATTGCGGACCGCGACGATTTGGGCCATGATACTCAAGCCGATTTCTTCGGGGGTACGTCCGCCAATCGGCAAACCAATCGGGGCATACAAGCGACTAATCTGGGCATCGTTAAGGCCAGCGTCACGCAGGCGCAGTACCCGCGCCGCCTGGGTTTTGCTACTGCCCAGTGCTCCCACATAGCGGGCCGCACTTGGCAATGCGACCAGCAAGGCCGGATCATCGAGTTTGGGGTCATGCGTCAGCACCACCACCGCCGTATTGCTGTGCAAACGCCCCCGCAAGGCGTCGTCAGGCCAGGCATGCACGAGTTCGTCGGCATGACCAAAGCGCTCGTTGGTGGCAAATGCGCCCCGCGCATCAACCACAATCGTGCGAAAGCCCAACGGTTTGGCAAAGGTCGTCAAGGCCACCGCAATATGCACCGCCCCTACCATGATGATTGTGGCGGGGGGCGGGTAGGTTTCGATGAAAATCTGGCGCTCGCCATAGGTACGAATGCCCTGCTCACCAGCAAGCAACATTGCCAAGGCATCTTGGTGAAGCTGCTCGACCAAGGCGGTGTCATTGAGCATGCTCAGTACCGCTTGGTCGGGTTGGATCAAAACCTGCGCCCCCACATCATCTCCCGTGATGACGGTGGCGACAGCCACCGGTACTTCACGGGTAATTGCGTCACGTAGGCGCCTGTAGATGGTTTTTTGCATAAAATGACAACCTACTCGCTGGTGCCTAACGGCTCAATAAAGACATCGATGGTGCCCCCACAGGCCAATCCTACTTCCCAGGCCGACTCATCGGGCACGCCAAAGTGCATCAAGGTGGCCTGACCAGTACGAATCGCCTGTTGGCAAGCGGTAAATACGGCGCCTTCGATACAGCCGCCACTCACCGACCCGGCCATATTACCGGCATCAGAGACCACCATTTTGGCACCCACCCCACGGGGAGACGACCCCAACGTACGCACCACGGTGGCGATTGCCACTCGCTCGCCCCGTTGCTGCCATGTATCAATTGCATCTACCACATCACGCATTGGGTACTCACTTTTGCTAGGCCACATTGCCCAAAAACACCATTGCGTCGGCAACAGTTGGTTGTGCCGCCGTGCCACCCGAGGCGCGGGTCGACAACGAACCACATATCACTCCCAGCCGGGTTGATTTAGCCAGCGACCACCCCGCCAGCAACCCATAGACCATCCCCGCATTAAACGAATCCCCGGCGCCGACTGCATCGACAAAAATCGTCGGCAATGAATCAGCGTGAGCTACTTCTGCCCCACGTTGGGAATATGCCCCATCTGCACCACATTTGATGGCCACGGTCTGGACTTGGGCAGCCAACGTTGCCAAGGCCTGCGCCACACTGTCACAGCGGCTAATGGCACATGCTTCGGCGTCGTTGGGTAAAAACAAATTGGTATGCGGAAACAAGTCGTGCAACCCGGCCCATTTGCCACTTGGATCCCAGTTGGTATCTACCGACGTCGTGCCGCCATGGGCTTGGATTTGCGCAAAAAGGTTGGGCAAGCCTGGGCGCAAGGCATGTTGCAGGTAGTAGCTACCGATGTGCATGTGGCGGCTATTGGCGATTAATGCGGCCGGCACCATATCGGCACGCAACAGGGGGATGCCCCCTTCGTAGGTCAACATGCCACGGTCATCAGGTTTTTGCAACACCAGCGTCAAACCGCTTTTGACGGCAGGGTCGATAATCACGTGGCTGGTATCGATACCAGCGGCATTGAGCTCGTTGAGGCAAAAGCGCCCAATGGTGTCGTCACCACAGACGCCTACATAGGCGACTTTGAGGCCGAGGCGCGCCACGCCACAGGCAAATATAGCCGCCGAGCCACCTAGCACCAAGGCCATGTCATCGACGATTTTTTCGTGTTGTTGCCACTCTGGCTCGACATCACCTCGCAAAATCAAATCGGCGTTTATTTCACCGAGCACAACAACATCGTACTGCGCCATGGAATGCTCCCCAAATTATGTCAGCGATATGTTGTCATTATAGAGCATTAGAAGTAGGAAGCGTGAAGTGTGAAGTAGGAAGTAGGAAGTAGGAAGTAGGAAGTAGGAAGTAGGAAGTAGGAAATATACTCATCGGCGCACATCAATCAACAAAACACCTCTGTGCCCTCTGCGTCCTCTGTGCGAGCCAAATGAAATGTGACAGACGTAGCAATCTGCGGCTCTACTTGACTAAAATTTGAAAAGATGTATAACTAAAATGGGTGTTACGGCTTGAAAGACACCGCAACGATACGCTCAATGCGATGCGGCGCATCGCCACCAGACCACTTTATAGGAGCCAACATGTCAGACCAACAAGAGAAGTGTCCATACCACGGTGCCACCACCACGCCCACGACGGGCACCCAAAACAAAGATTGGTGGCCGAATGCCCTCAACCTTGACATCCTGCGCCAGCACG
Organism: Roseiflexaceae bacterium; assembly: GCA_947450095.1. Taxonomy (GTDB): domain Bacteria; phylum Chloroflexota; class Chloroflexia; order Chloroflexales; family Roseiflexaceae; genus UBA965. The sequence continues at coordinate 12,726 of CANFUF010000013.1, read as the reverse complement.
ATACCCGCTCCAATCCCTTAGGCGATTTCAACTACCGCCAAGCGGTCAAATCACTAGACCTTGCCGCAGTCAAAGCCGATATCCGGGCAATGATGCGCGACAGCCAAGAGTGGTGGCCTGCAGATTACGGGCACTACGGACCGTTGTTCATCCGCATGACCTGGCACGCCGCCGGTACTTACCGTGTCGGTGACGGGCGGGGTGGTGCCAGCACCGGTAGTCAACGCTTTGCGCCTCTCAATAGCTGGCCCGACAACGGCAACCTCGACAAAGCCCGCCGCTTGCTGTGGCCCATCAAACAAAAATACGGCAACAAGCTGTCATGGGCCGACTTGTTGGTGCTGACCGGTAATGTGGCTATCGAAGATATGGGTGGACCCAATCACGGTACCGCACTTGGACGGGTCGACATTTGGCACCCCGAAAAGGACATCTACTGGGGCTCCGAAGATACCTGGTTGGGTGACAAACGCTACGGTGGCTCACGCCAAGAACTCGAAAACCCCCTGGCCGCCGTACAAATGGGCTTGATTTATGTCAACCCCGAAGGTCCTAACGGCACTCCCGACCCGTTGTTGTCGGCCCAAGACGTCCGCGAGACGTTCAAGCGCATGGCGATGAACGACGAAGAAACATTCGCCCTCGTCGCCGGTGGTCACACCTTTGGGAAGGCCCACGGCAATGGTCCTGCGTCGAGCGTCGGAGCCGAGCCCGAAGGGGCTCCCGTCGAAGCCCAAGGGCTCGGCTGGGCCAGCACCCACAAAAGCGGCAAAGGCGTCGATGCGATTACCAGCGGCATCGAAGGTCCGTGGACGGCAAACCCCACCCAATGGGACATGGGCTACCTCGATTTGCTCTTCAAATACGAATGGCAACTGACCAAAAGCCCCGCCGGGGCCCACATCTGGTACCCCGTCAACTGTGCCCCCGAAGACATGGCACCCCAAGTAGATGGTAGCGGCCAAAAAGTCCTACCGATGATGACCACCGCCGATATGGCCCTCAAAATGGACCCCATCTACCGCGCCATCGGCGAGCGCTTTGTGAAAGATCCAGCTGCGTTTGGCGAAGCATTTGCCCGGGCCTGGTTCAAACTGTTGCATCGTGACATGGGTCCCAAAAGCAACTACGTGGCCGGTGACTACAAAGACAGCACCTACACGTGGCAAGACCCTATTCCCGCCGCTAGCACCCCCAGCGCCGACCAAATCAGCCAGGCCAAAGCGGCCCTCAAGGCCAGCGGGTTGTCTGTCACCAATATGGTCGAAGTCGCCTGGGCCAGCGCAGCCACCTTCCGGGGCTCTGACAACCGCGGTGGTGCCAATGGCGCCCGCATCCGGCTCGCCCCACAACGCAATTGGGCCGTCAACAACCCCGCCTTGCTCGACAAAGTGTTGCCCATCTACGAAAAAATCGCCGCCACAACCGGTGTCTCAGTGGCCGATGTGATTGTACTAGCTGGTAATGTCGCCATCGAAAGTGCCAGTGCCGTAGCCGTACCCTTTGCGGCCGGACGGGGTGATGCCACTCAAGCGGATACCGATGCCACCAGCTTTGGCTACCTCGAGCTCCGCACCGACGGGTTCCGCAATTATGCCGAAAAGGAATTTGCGGTCAGCCCCGAAGAAATGATGCTCGACAAAGCCCAACTCCTCGGCCTCACCCCCGTCGAAATGACGGTGTTGGTGGGTGGTTTACGCGCCCTCGGCGTTAGCCGCACCGGTGAAGGTGTCTGGAATACCAGCGCCACCCTTGACAACAGCTGGTTCAAGACACTTCTGAGCATGGAAGTCAAGTGGGAAAAGAGTGGCTACAACAGCTATGTCGCCAAGCACCGCATCAGCGGCGCCCACGTGCGGACTGCCACTCGCATCGACCTCGTCTTTGGTTCCAACTCCGAGTTGCGCGCCATCGCCGAAGTCTATGCCCAAGACGACAACAACGCCAAGTTCGTGCGCGACTTCATTGCCGCCTGGACCAAAGTCATGAATGCCGATCGCTTCGAATTGCGCTAATCACACGTAACTCCCACACCCCGATGCGTTGTAGCGGCGCCTCGGGGTGTTTTTTGTCACTCACACCATGTATTCCACCAGAGCAGAGTTTGCTATAATACGGGCACACACTTGCCCATTGCGTGGATACTCATACGCCACAAGACGACAACTGTTTGATAGGGAGGTTTGGTATGACCGAAGAAACGCGCCCCAGCAATGCCGCTGCGGATATTTATTATCCGTCGGCCGAAGTCGTTGCTCAAGCCAACATCACCGCCTACATGCACAAAAAAGGCTTTAGCTCGTGGGATGATTTGCACCGCTGGAGCCTCGATCACTCCGAAGAGTTTTGGGGGGAAATGGCCCAACGTCTTGAATGGTACAAACCCTACGTATCCGTTTTTGACGACAGCAACAAGCCTTTTTTCAAGTGGTTTACTGGTGGTCAAACCAACATCGTCCACAACGCCATCGACCGCCATATGCACACCTGGCGCCGTAACAAACTGGCCTATATCTGGGAAGGCGAAGACGGCACGGTACGTAATTTTTCGTATGCCGACGTCAACCGCGAAGTCAGCCGTCTGGCCAATGTGCTCAAGGCCATGGGTGTCAAAAAAGGCGACATCGTATCGATTTATCTGCCCCGTGTCCCCGAATTGCCCTTTGCGATGCTGGCCTGTGCCAAAATCGGCGCCGCCCACTCGGTGATTTACGGTGGTTTCTCGCACGAAGCCTTGCGTGACCGCATCGCCGACGCCCATTCCAAAGTATTGATTACCGCCGACGGCGGCTATATGCGCAACAAAGTCATCGAGCTCAAAAAAATCGCCGACGATGCCATGGCCTCATCACCCACCATCCAAACTGCCATCGTACTCAAACGCACCGGACATGCCGTCGATATGCAAGTCGGTCGCGACTATTGGTGGCACGATTTGATGGCCTTACCGATTGCCAGCGAAGTGTGCGCCACTGAGCCCGTCGATGCCGAAGACCCGTTGTTCATTCTCTACACCTCGGGTTCTACCGGCAAACCCAAAGGGGTGCTCCATACGCATGGCGGCTATTCGGTAGGAATTTCTTCATCGTTCCACTTTACCCTCGATGTCAAAGACGACGACATCTACTGGTGTGCCGCTGACCCAGGTTGGATTACCGGCCACTCATACATCGTCTACGCGCCACTCATCGAAGGCGCCACCTCGTTTATCTACGAAGGTGCCCCCAATTACCCCTACCCCAATCGCTGGTGGCAGATGATTGAGCGCTACAAAATCAGTATTTTGTATACCGCACCTACCGCCATCCGCGGCTTGATGCGCTTTGGCGATGCCTGGCCCAAACGTCACGATTTGTCGAGCCTGCGTCTGCTGGGGTCGGTGGGTGAACCCATCAACCCCGAAGCGTGGCGCTGGTACTACGATGTCATCGGTGGCAGCCGTTGCCCCATCATGGATACGTGGTGGCAAACCGAAACTGGTGGCTTCATGATCACCCCCAACCCCACCACTCCCCTCAAACCAGGCTCGGGCACCAAGCCCTTCCTCGGTATCGAAATGGATGTGGTTGACGAGCAGGGCAACAGTAAACCAGACAACGAAGATGGTTTGCTCGTCGCTAAGCGCCCGTGGCCAGCGATTATGCGCACCATTTTGCATGACCCCGACCGCTACGCCAACCAATACTGGAATAGCGAGCCCGTCGGCATGTATAGCGCCGGCGACTCGGCTCGCCGTGACAAAGATGGCTACTTCTGGATTATCGGGCGCATCGACGACGTCATCAAAGTGTCGGGCTATCGCCTTGGTACCGCTGAAATCGAAAGTGCGCTGGTGTCACACCCGGCCGTCGCCGAAGCCGCAGCCATCGGCCTGCCCCACGAAATCAAAGGCACCGGGATTCACTGCTTCGTGATTTTGCGCAACGGCTATGATGCCAGCGAAAAACTAGGCGAAGAGTTGCGTACCCACGTCGCCAAAGAGCTCGGTCCCATCACCAAGCCCGAGGCCGTCACATTTGTGGCGCAATTACCCAAAACCCGCTCGGGCAAAATCATGCGCCGCGTCCTCAAAGCCCAAGCTCTCGGCCAAGATTTAGGTGATATCTCGACCCTCGAAGGCTAAAATTCCCCCACGTCAGTTGTGGATGGTGTAATCACCATCCACAACAAAATACCCTCCCACACAAGGAGAATCAGCGCATGCCACGAATCGGTGCCATTATCATTGGACAATCGCCCCGCCCCGATTTGGTTAAACCCCTGCAAAAAACCAATTCACACTTCCAATATATCGAATCTGGCGCGCTCGATTTTGTGCAACCACAAGACATCCCACACGACACCACTGCCGAATACCTGCTCACCACCCGCTTACGTGACGGCACGTTGGTAGAGGTTTCTGAAGCGTTTTTGGCGCCACTCCTCCAAAAAGCCATTGCAGAGGTCGAGAAGCAAGATGTCCAGATGAGTGTGTTGTTGTGTGCTGGGCCGTTTGATATGCTCAAAAGTACCAAACCGCTCTACCGCCCCACCGCCATGGTTACCACCATCCTCGAAATTCATGGATTTCAACGCATCGCGGTACTCAGTCCCAACCAAACCCAAGCCATGCCTATCCACCGCAAATGGCTCCAGCGCGGATTCCAGCCAACAGTGCTGGTTGACCCCCAACTTCCCCCGGTTGAGCTCGCCGCCTGGATTCGCGAGCAACTGGTCTACCAACACAACGATTGTTTGGTACTTGATTATGTGGGACATCCCATCGAAAAAGTCCAAACACTCGAGCAATTACTGCCATTACCCGTGATTGATTTGGGCAAAGTCATCACCGACATGTTGCGCCATCAAATGTAGTTATCAGGATACAACCATGCCACGTCATCCGTTTTTACATGGGACCTATACTATCGCCCCCACACCATTTTTGCCCACCGGTGAACTCGACCGGGCCAGCCTCACCACCATGGTCGACATGCTAGTGGGGCTAGGCGTCCAAGGCATCACCATGCTGGGTGTGATGGGCGAAGTCGACAAATTAGGCGACGCCGAGCGTGACGTCATCATCGATGACGTCATCTCTGCCGCTGCTGGGCGCGTCAAAATCTGCATCGGCACCAGCCATGTGGCCACTGACCGCTGTGTGGCGTTGAGCAAGCGCGCCGCCGAGCTCGGTGCCGATGCCTTGATGGTAGCACCACCCCGCCTCGCCAAACCCAACGACGCCGCCTTGCGCAGTCACTACCAGCGCGTCGCCGACGCTGTCACAATTCCCATAGTGGTCCAAGACCACCCCATCAGTAGTGGTGTCTTGATGAGCGTCGAATTTTTGGCTAATTTGGCTCGTGATGTACCCCGCTGCAACTATCTCAAGCTCGAAGAAGAACCAACCCCTGCCAAAACCACCCGTATGCGCGCTGCCGCCCCCGACATGGTGATTTTTGGGGGCATGGGCGCCAATATGCTCCTCGAAGAACTGCGCCACGGCGCCGATGGCTGCATGACGGGCTTTGGATTCAGCGAGATCTTGGTCGCGATTTGCAATCAATGGGCGGCTGGTGATGTTGACGGTGCCACCCAGACGTTTTATCAGGCCTGTCCCCTCATCCGTTATGAAAACCAACCAGGCATTAATTTGGCAATCCGTAAATATATCTACATGCAACGGGGAGCCATCGCCCACGCCCATGTGCGTGCGCCATCGAGCCCGTTGCCTGCCGACGTGATTGCCGATTTGCACGATATTGTGACTCGTTTAGGCCTCATTCATCATTTCAAAGGAGCGCACGCATGAATCTCGGATTGACCGGCAAACGAGCCGTAGTATTTGCAGCCAGTCGTGGCCTCGGCTATGCCTGTGCCCTCGGGTTGGCCCAAGAAGGGGTCAAATTGGTCATCGCCAGCCGTGACCAAGCGCGCATCGACGAAGCCGCCGCCAAAATCCGCGCCGAAACCGGCGCCGACGTCATCGGCGTAGCCGCCGACGTCAACACCGAAGCCGACATCCAAAAGGTCATCGCCACCTGCGTCGAACGTCATGGTGGCCTCGAAATCGCCCTGCACAACGCCGGCGGCCCCCCTCCGGGTGGATTCGAAGCCATCAACGATGCCCAATGGTTGACGGCTTTCAATCAAAACCTAATGAGCTTTGTGTGGGTCAGTCGAGCTGCCTTGCCCCACATGAAAAAATCCAACTACGGGCGCTTACTCACCATTGCCTCGTCATCGATTCGCCAACCCATCCCCAACTTGATTTTGTCGAATGTGATGCGGGCGGGCGTCAATGCCATGGCCAAATCACTGGCTCGAGAAGTAGCCCAGCACAACGTGCTCGTCCACGTGGTAGGACCCGGTCGCATCGGCACCGAGCGCATCGAAGAACTCGACCGCGCCCAAGCCGAACGCTCCAACACCAGCCTCGACCAAGTGCGCCAAGCTTCGATGAGCCAAATCCCTATTGGTCGCTTGGGTGAACCCGCCGAATTCGCCAATTTCATCGTCTTTTTGGCGTCAGAAGCCGCTTCATACATGAGCGGTACTGCCACCCTCATCGACGGCGCCGCCTCCAACGCCCTGCCATAAACTGCACGTCATTCCCGTAGCACACTGCGCAATATGCGGTGGTGCTACGGGAATTATTGTCTACACTGCGAGAAAACAATTATGCTAGACCTCATCATCCGCAATGCCACCGTTGTCAATGCCGATGGCCGTCACCAACTCGATGTGGCCGTCCGTGCTGGTCGGATCGTGGCATTGGGGCAGAGCGCAGACTTTGCCCCCGCTCATACCACCGTCGATGCCGCCGGGCTCTATTTATTGCCGGGCGCCATCGACAGCCATGTGCATGTGCGCGACCCCGGCCGCCTCGAACGCGAAGACTTTGCCACTGCGACCCGCGCCGCAGCAGTATCGGGCATCACCATGATTTGCGAAATGCCTATCGCCAGCCCGTCAGTCCACAATGCCCAAACCCTTGCCGACCGCATCAGCGCCGTCCAACCCAAAGCCTATATCGACTTTGCCTTGTATGGTGGGGCTGCCGCCGACAATATCGCCGAGTTGCCCGCCCTTGCCAACGCTGGGATTATTTCGTTCAAAACCTTTCGCACTGCCGTCCCTGCCGGGCGCGAAAAAGAATTCATTGGGCTCTGTTGCCCCGACCCCGGTGAGTTTTATCGGGTGCTCCAAGTCACCGCCAAAACCGGCCGTCCGGCAGCAATTCACGCCGAAGACGAATATATTTTGGCCGTGCTCGCCACCCACCTCAAAGCCGCCGGCGACAATGGTCCCACCAGTCACGGTCGCGCCCGTCCCCCCGTGGTCGAAGAAGCCTGTGTGGCCCAATCAATCGCCCTGGCCCGCGCCGCCAATGCCTGGTTGCATGTGGTGCACGTGTCGAGCCCCTACTCCATCGATTTGATTACCCAAGCGCGGGCGGCGGGTATCAAAGTCACCTGCGAAACCTGCCCACCCTACTTGTTTTTGACTGACGCTGATTTGGCGACCTACGGCCCCTATGCCAAAACCAACCCACCCGTGCGTGATGAATTCCTCGTCGAAGCGATGTGGGAGCGGGTAGCCCGTGGTGAAGTCGACATCATTGGCACCGATCATTCGCCCTTTTTGACCAGCGAAAAAGAACCGGGCTGGGATAACATGTGGGCAGCCCCTCCAGGCGCCCCCGGCATCGAAATCCTCGTGCCGCTGATGCTCACTGCCGTGGCCTACGGCCGTATTACCCTCGAACGGATGGTGGCGCTGCTCAGCACCAACAGCGCCGCAATTTTTGGCATGGCCGGCCGCAAAGGGGTCATCGCCGTGGGCGCCGACGCCGACTTCATGCTGGTAGATCTCGCCGCCGAAGGGCGCATCGATACAAACACATGGGAAAGTAAATCACGCGTCACCGCTCGACTCTGGCATGGTCGCCAAACCCGCGGCGCCGTCGTCAGCACCTTTGTGCGCGGCCAACAGGTCAGTCACAATGGCCAAGTCATCGGTCAACCTGGCTGGGGTCGATTTGTCGCCCCTACTCCTCTCAATCAAGAAAGACCATTTCTATGACACTTGCACGCAACGCACTCAAAGCCAAAATCGCAACTGGCGCAATGGTAACCGGAACTCTCGCCTTAGATATGCGTGCACCAGCGTATGTGCATTTGTTGGCAGATGCGGGCTTTGATAGTATCTTTTTTGACCTCGAACATGGTGTTTATGACCTGCCGATAGTGGCCGATTTAATCGGCACGACCCGGCTGTGTGGGATTACCCCCATCGTGCGCGTTCCTGATTTGCGCTATGGCGACATTGCCCGCTTGCTCGATGCTGGCGCCCAAGGGGTGATGATTCCCCGCATCGATACCGCCGCCCAAGTCGAAGAAGCCATCCGTCACATCAAATACCCACCCCGTGGCGATCGTGGAGCCGCATCAGTACGCGGTGCCACCGACTATCACGAAGTACCTCCTCGTGAACTCATCACCCACATGAACAACGAAACCCTCGTCATCATCCAAATCGAACGGGCCCAATCCATCACCAACCTCGAGGCCATCGCCAGTGTGCCTGGTGTCGATGTGCTGTTGGTTGGTCCCTACGATTTGGCCATTGCATTGGGGGCCCCCAGCACCACCGATCCGATTGTCACGGCGGCAATGGACCAAGTAGTGGCAGCGGGCAAGCGCCATGGAGTGACCACCGGCACCCACGCCGGTGACCCAGCCATCCTCAAAGGCTGGCACGCCAAAGGGATGAATATGATGCTGTGTGGCAGTGATTTACGCTTTTTGCAAAGCGGTGCCAAAGCCATGTTGGCAGGGTTACACTAATACTCTCTACACCGATTACATCTACATATCGTTACCAATGAAAAATCCCCCGCTCCATTGCAATGGAGCGGGGGATTTTTATACCATATATTATCGCGTCCGCGTCGGGGACTTGGTGCGCGACGGCGTCATGGTGCGGGTCACCGTTTTCGTAAATGACGGCGTCCGTGTAAAGGTATACGTCCGCGTAAACGTAGCGCTACGGGTCATCGATGGAGTTTTGGACACGGTCAACGTCAATGTCTCGGACGGTGTTGGCGTCTCTGATGGTGTCAAGGTAATAATCGGCGTCGTTGTCAGCGTTCGTGATGCCATCACATTTGACAAATTCACCCCTGCCACCAAGATACCACCACCACGCAACCCCACAATTGAGTTCTGGTTAGCAGAATCAATGGCAACGACACTCCTGCCATTAATTGTTGCCGGGAACTTGGTGTACGTGCTATTACCCCAGGAATACAGCGTCCCATCGGATTTCGCCGCAAATGAACATTCACGACCTGCGGCAATCGCCACGATATCGCTAAGGTCACGCGGGATTTTGGTTTGTCCCTTGGAATTACTTCCCCATGCCACCACCATACCGGTATTCAACAACGCCATCGTATGATCTTGACCAGCACTAATCGCAATGACCCCACTCAAGCCAGGTGGTATATTGGTCTGACCTGCCGTATTATCACCCCATGCCACCACCGTTCCATCGCGTTTCAACGCAACCGCATGGCGATCACCACCGTCGACTGCAATTACATCACTTAACCCTGCAGGCACATCGACCTGACCAAATTCATTCCGGCCCCAGGCAGCGACCGTATCGTCACTGCGGATAGCAAAGGCAAAACGAGCACCGGCAGCGACGGCTTTGACACCAGTCTGGGCATCACCTGGAATATCACCCTCGCCGTACAGATTTTCTCCCCACGTCGAAAGGTTTCCTGCTTCGTCCAATACGTACGCATTTCCGATACTCGCAGCAATATCTTTGAATACCGTATTTTGGAATTGTGGCGGAATGACGGATTCGTGGATGTTTGGTTTATTGCTGCCCCATGCCGCAATGGTACCGTCGCGCAACAAGGCTACCACAAACAAATTTCCAATAGCCGCTTTGCGCAAATCACTGAGCTCAGCCGTTGGCGTGGCAGTGCGCGTATTTGAAGCTGTCGGCGTGCGAGTCGCATCCGAAATCACAAATTCACGTGTCACATCGTCTGCCGGCCCAAAGGTACTTCCGCCAATCGTGCCACCGTTTTGATGCGCCACAATTGTACAGAAGCCGCCACCCCGTACCACCGTCACCCGATTGCCTGATATCGTACAAAACGTCGGTGAACTCGAAGTATACGTCACTGGTAACCCTGACGACGAGGTCGCATTCAACAAGAAGCTGCCTTGATACACGTTACGGTTTGCAATTGCCGGGAAGGCAATTCCCTGTGGTACCGTCTTCGAGATAAAGCTCTGACTAACTGGCGGCGCCGCATTGTATGGCACGCCCCCACTTACCCCACCAATTTGATTTGCCGTCACTGTACACGTACCTGGCGCCACCAAATGCACCTTGTTGGATACAATCGTACAAACCGACGGCGTGCTGGTGGTATACGTCACCGGCAACGTCGATGAGGCAATTGCCGCTGGGTCGAAATCGGGATCGGTATAGGGTAAGTCAACTAGCGGAGCAAAGGTAATCGTTTGGGGCGCCTTGATCTTAAATGTTCTCGTAACATCTGTTGCCGCTGAAAAAGTCGCATTCCCTGGTTGTGACGCCTTGATCGAACAATCTCCTGCTCCAAGCACCGTCACTGTTCCATTACTTATCATACATACCGCTGGGGTCATTGAGGTATACGTCACCGCCAATCCTGACGATGCCGTGGCCGCCACACTAAACGGCGCCGCATCAGTACCCACATCGGCAGGCGTCGGAAAACTAATCGTCTGGGTATCTTTGACGATGAAACTTTTGCTCACATCTGGTGCTGGTGCGTTATTGGCATCACCTGGTTGTGACGCAGTGGTCGTACATGTCCCCGGTCCTACCATGTGGATTTTGTTTAATACAATCGTACAGACACTCGGGGTAGTCGATGTATAGGTTACAAACAAACCAGAGGATGCCGTCGCAGCCGGATCAAAATCCGGCGCTGTTTTGGCACGATCGGCCGGTGCCACATACGTAATCGTCTGTGAAGGCTTAATTTTGAACGTATTGGTGACATCTGCCGCTGCCGAATAGGCGCTATCCCCGGCTTGCGACGCTTTGATTGAACAATTCCCGGCAGTGACCAACGTCACCGTACTGCCACTCACCGTACAAATCGACGGCGTGGTTGAGGTATACGTTACCGTCAAACCTGACGACGCCGTCGCCGCCAACGACACAGTAGGGCCACCCTCGTTTTGGTCAGAGATAGCAGGGAATGTAATCGTCTGGGTGTTTTTAACCAAAAAACTCTGCGTAACACTCGGTGCCGCTCCATAGCTGGTATTGCCTGCTTGATCTGCAGTCACCGTACACGTGCCGGAGTCAACCAAGTGAATAAGCCCACTCACAATCGTACAGACACTCGGTGTACTCGATGTATAGGTAACTGTTAATCCCGACGATGCCGTACCACCAGGCGCAAAATTAGCATCCGTCTTGTTTTTGGACGGTGGCGCCGCAAAGGTAATCGTCTGGGCTGCTTTGACTTTGATGGTGTTGGTCACATCTGTGGCCGCAGCATAGGTTGTACCACTCCCGTCCGAACCGCCGGGTTGTGATGCCTTAATCAAACAATTCCCCGCAGCTACTGCCGTAACCGTCGTACCACTCACTGTACAAATCGACGGGGTTGTCGACGTATAACTCACCGCCAGTCCCGAGTCAGACGTTGCAGCCAATGTCGCCGTACCACCGGCAGTCACATCAGCCACAGCAGGGAAGGTGATTACTTGCGGCACATTGACATTGGTGATGGAATAAACCACGCCGTCGTTTTTCTCAGAACCATCACAGGTGGGATCACTCTTTGACCAGTTGTCTGTCGCATTATCGACATTGGGATCACCAATGGCAAACCACGCCCATTCTGTGCTTTCGGTGGTGCGGTCGGTAGCGTAGGTAATCGGGATGGTTAAGCCACCTTGATTATTCGTTGGTACCATACCGCCATCATAATACCCTGCAGGTACATCGATTTCCCATGCATCACTGCCGGTGGTGTGGCGGACCGTAGCCGTGCCATTGGCACCCGCAGTCACCGTCCCGAGGGTGAAGTCGGTGTCGCTATCAGCCGTACCAGTTAATTTGTTTAGTACAATCGTCGTACCAGCAAACACTTTACCATTGATGCGAATCTTCAGCGACGTCGGGCTACTGCCTTCGGCAGCACTGGCGTCACGACTCGTCCCAAGGTCAAACAACGGAGTCAAATCAATATTAATGTCATCAAGCAAATTGGCCGAAGCACTACCCGCTGGCAATACACCATAGAAGCCGAGGTTGCGTAATCCACCAAAATCAGCGGGAACCGTATGCGTCCCATAAAATCGCACCCAGTTGGTGTTGGGGCTACCTTTGACTTCATGACCTGCATTAATGGTATCGGTACCGGCGGTTTCACTCGCTACCGCCGTACTACCCGATGCACCCAATACGTTATTGCCAGTAAGTACGACTCGACTATAACTATCTGCGGCACGCGAGCCTGCGGGCAATCCACTGGGAATACCAAAGCGGAATTGGATTTGGTTGGTAGAATTCCATGAGCGGGTATGATGATAGAACTCGAAGTCGAATGTTTCACCATCAACCATACAAATGGGTTGGAAGGCCATCGACACACTATAGGCATTTAATTCGATATAGTAACTACCATTGGGGGGAGTCACACCAGACAGCGATTCT
>CANFUF010000012.1 GCA_947450095.1 Roseiflexaceae bacterium | reverse complement strand
CCCCGCCGTCGTGTGACTATCCTATGGCAAGCCTCGGGAGATTCCACGCTGCGGTTGCCATCGCAACCGGCATGGAATGACGCTAGGGGTGGGATTTTGGCGTAGGTATTGAATAAAGGGAATTTATTTCTGTTACAATATTAGCGGATTTCTCCCGCACAGAATAGGAATGTAACATGAGCAGTGACGCAGGCCAATTAACGCTTGATGCCTTGTTTTCTACCCGCGCCAAACTGGCAGGTGACGGCGCCGAGTGGGCTCCCGAACCCGATGGGACGATTAGTTTGGCCTACGGTTTTGCTGATCCAGAACACTTCCCGGTCAAGGAATTAGTCGAAGCCACCGCCGAGATTTTAGCCGAAGACGTCAACGGCGCCCTCAATTATGGCCCCACGTACCCAGGCTTGGTCAAATTGGTGGTAAACCGTATGCATGCCCGGGGTGTGACCCAAGCCAATCCCGCAAACGTCTTGATTTCATACGGATCAAGTCAAATTTTGGCACTGTTGCCTCAAATTTTGGTTGATCCAGGCGATACCGTGATTGTCGAAGGTCCCTGTTTCATGGGAGCCGTACGCTCGTTCCAAGAAGCCGGTGCCAAAATTGAAACCGTCACTGTGCTTGAAGATGGTATGGACATCGATGCCCTCGAAGCCATGCTAGCCGACCTCAAGAGCCGTGGCATCCACCCCAAATTCATCTACACCACGCCAACCTTCCAAAATCCTACCGGCACCTTGATGCCCCTCGCCAATCGCAAGCGCTTGGTGGCCTTGGCCGCCCAATATGGCGTACTGATTGTCGAAGACGATGCCTATGGTGATTTGCGGTTTGAAGGTGAAGCGTTGCCTCAATTAATTGCCCTCGACACCCAAGGCTGGGTAATCAACGTCGGCACCTTCTCCAAAATCCTCGCGCCTGGCGTGCGTATGGCATGGACCTGTGGACCCGAGGCCATCATCAAGCGCCTACGTAAGTTCAAAGTCGAAGGTTCGAGTGGTCCCTTCTTGACCCGTTTGGTCGAGCGCTTTGCTTCAGACGGCAAACTCGAAGCCCACATCGGCGAACTCAACACCAACTATCGCCACAAACGCGATGTGATGGTCAAAGCAATTACGGAACACTTCCCCGCCGATGTGCGCTATGTGGTGCCAACGGGTGGTTTTTTCATCTATTGTTACTTGCCTGCAGATCTCCCGGCTCCCAAAGTCATTGCCGCTGGTCGTGAACATGGGGTCACTTGTTTGCCCGGGCTTGGTTGTTATGCCAATGGCCAAGGCACCCACGAAATCCGCTTGGCATTTAGCTACCAAAATGTCGACAACATTATCGAGGGGATTCGCCGACTCGGGGCAGCGATGAAATCGGTGCGCGCATCGTAATGCCTACCGCTTCTCCGTCAGTTGTGCAGGCAATGATGCATCGGGTCGAGCGAATGATGCTCGGCCCGATGCGTAGTGATGTGCGCCATAATGTCTGGACCGAAACGTTCGCCTCCATGATTTATGGGGTGTTTTGGGCGGTGACCGTCGGTTTTATGCCGGTGGTGCTACGCAAAATGGGTGCGACAGCAAGTGAATTAGCCATTTATGTGGTATTTCAATCACTCGGATTGATTTTTACCCCGATTAGTGCGGTGTTGTTTCAACGCTACCGCATCATCAAAATCGCTAATGGCATTTGGGCCGTGGGCCGCAGTATGTTTTTGCTGGTGCCACTGGTCGCAGGCAATGTGCCACTGTTCATGGTGCTCCTTGGGATTTTTTGGATATGCGAAGTGATGCCGTCCCCCGGCTATGTCCGCTTAATGGAACGCATGTATCCCAACGATGTCCGCGGTCGGATCATGGGGTTCATTCGGATTGGCATGACCTTTACGATTTTGTGCATGACCCCGGTGGCGGGCTGGTTACTCGACCACTATAGCTATACAATTTTATTGCCGTGTTTTGGTGTGGTGGGGCTGGCTGCCTCAGCGATGTTCCAACGCTTAAAGACGGACGATTCACCGGTGCTGGCCGCTCCAGGAGTTGTCCGTACACCATTTATGACGATGCTCCGTGAAATCGCCAAAAACCGCTCATTCATGATGTTTTTGTTTCTCAATACCCTGTTTGGTTGTGGCACGTTGCTCGGTGCACCCCTCTATGCCATCGTACAGGTCAACCGCTTGGGGCTTTCTTATACCGAAGTTGGCTATTTGGGGCTCATCCAATCGATTACCTGGCTCCTCGGCTACTTCTTTTGGGGCGGCATGGTCGATCGCCGCGGCCCCATTTGGGTGCTGGTGATTAGCATGTTATGTGGGGCCATGATGCCGTTTTGCTTCATGTTTGCCACGTCGATTTGGTGGCTGGTACCAGCATTTATCGGTCAGGGATTGTTGTTTGGGGGCTTTGATTTGGGGTTTACTACGACGGCAATGGCGCTCGCTGACCGTAAACGCCTCGAAATTTATTTTTCGGTGGTGCATGTGGTATCTGGGGTGCGTGGGATTGTGATCCCGTTGTTGACGCCGATTCTTATCGTAGCGCAGGTCAGTGAAATGGTTATTTTTGGGGTGGGTGGGGTGTGTATTTTGGCGTCGGTCATCCTCGCCTACTGGATTCGCATCCCTGCGCCACTCCCCGAAATAGAAGTACCGTAAATCAGGATAGTGACGAGGTGTGGTTGTGAGTTTAGTTGATGATGTTCGGGTCCGCGAAATGGGATATATGCCGTCGCCACGTGCGCTCAAACAACAATATCCGCTTTCGCCCAATATGATGACCACCGTGTATGAATCGCGTCAGACGATTCGCCGAATTATCAATGGGGACGACCCGCGCTTGCTGGTCGTCATTGGACCATGTTCGATCCATGATATTGCGGCAGCCCATGATTATGCCCAAAAATTAGCCGAAGTGGCAGCCCGCATGCGCGACCGCATGTTGATTGTGATGCGCGTTTATCTCGAAAAACCCCGCACTACCGTCGGCTGGCGTGGACTCATCAACGACCCGCACCTCGATGGTTCGTTTGATATGGGTGCTGGCCTCGAAATCGCCCGTAAACTCTTGTGCGATATTACCGCCATGGGGCTTCCTACCGCCACCGAAATGCTCGACCCTATTAGTGCCCAATACACCTCGGACTTGGTCGTCCTGGCGGCGATTGGGGCCCGTACCACCGAATCGCAGATGCACCGTGCATTAGCCAGTGGCTTGTCGATGCCGGTGGGCTTCAAAAACGGCACCGATGGCTCGGTTGATGTGGCCGTGCATGCCTGTATTTCCGGTGCCGCTCCCCACAGCTTCCTCGGTATCACCCAAGATGGCCAAGGCGCCGTGGTCAAAACCACCGGCAACCCCGATGGCTTTGTGATTTTGCGCGGGAGTCGCCTCGGCACCAATTACGATGAAGCCAGTGTCGTCAAAACCATCGACCTCATGAAAGCCGCCAAATTGTCCCCTGCAGTCATGATTGACTGTAGCCACGCCAATTCGGGCTCTGACCATCGCCGTCAACGAACAGTCTGGCAATCAGGCCTTGCCTTGCGCAAACAGGGCGTGCGCCAGATGATTGGCATGATGGTCGAAAGCAATTTGTTCGAAGGCAAGCAAAGTATCGGTGCCGACATCAACAATCTGCAATACGGCGTCTCTGTCACCGATGCTTGTGTCGGCTGGGACGAAACCGTCGCCATGCTAGAAGAGGTATACAATGTCGTATAATCTCCCCGCCGTTGCTGCTGGCCTTGTTGCGGCCCAGCAGGCTGACAGCCTCGACCCCGTCGCCCACTACCGTGACCAATTTGTCATCGTTGACCCCAATATCGTCTACTTTGACGGTAACTCATTGGGGCGCATGCCCAAGCAAACCGCTGCCCACCTGCACCACGTCATCCACACCGAATGGAGTGATGGCCTGATTCGGGGTTGGGGGCGGGGCTGGTACGAGGCTCCTGCCCGGATTGGCGACAAAATCGGCCAACTCCTCGGTGCTGCCCCCGGCCAAGTGCTGGCGTGTGATTCAACCTCAGTCAATCTCTACAAACTGGTGATGGCGGCGCTCCAAGCCCGCCCCGACCGCACCGATATCGTCAGCGACGCACTCAACTTCCCCTCTGACCTCTACATCATGCAGGGGGCGATTGCACACTATGGTAATCGCCATCAGTTGCGCTTGGTGGCGTCACGCGACAATGAACTGACCGTTACCCCCGATGATTTGTATGCCCTCATCACCCCCCAAACCGCCGTGGTGGTCTTGTCGCATGTCACGTTCAAAAGTGGCTTCATCTACGATATGCAGGCCATTACCCAAAAAGCCCATGCCGTCGGAGCTCTGGTGATTTGGGATTTGAGCCATTCTGCTGGCGCAGTGCCGATGGCACTCGATGCCTGGCAGGTTGACATGGTGGTCGGCTGTGGCTACAAATTTCTCAACGGCGGCCCCGGCGCACCGGCCTTTTTGTACATCAACAAATCCATCCAAGATCAGGTAGAATCACCGATTTGGGGTTGGTTTGGCCAAAAAGCGCCCTTTGCCTTTGATTTGCAGTACGAACCAGCCCCTGGCCTGGCGCGCTTCTTGGCCGGAACGCCTCCCATGCTATCGCTCTCAGCTGTGGAATCTGCGGTCGATATGCTCAATCAGGTGGGGATGCCAGCGATTCGCGCCAAATCGGTGGCCATCACCGAATACATGATTGCTCTATTTGATGCCCATTTGGTCGACCTCGGCTTCACCTTGGGGAGTCCACGTGATGCCGGCATCCGGGGCTCGCATGTCAGCATTCGTCATCCCTTGGGCTACCAAATCAATCAAGCCTTGATTGCCGAAATGCAGGTCATTCCCGACTTCCGCGAGCCCGACAATTTGCGCCTCGGCCTCAGCCCTTTGACGACGTCGTTTGCCGAAGTCTGGCACGGCGTTGATCGCATTCGCCATGCCGTCAGCCAAGGACTGCACCACAAATACCCCGCCACCCGGGCTGCAGTCACCTAAGTAAAACCAAAAGGGGTTCGCGTACAACTCGTACGCGAACCCCTTTTTTGTGCTCATTCACGTCGCTGCGCTTAGCGTTTTTGCACAACCACAATCGTGGCACGGCGACCCAACACCACCACGTGATGCAAGGTATCGATGTACATACCGCTATTGCGCTCAAGGGCGCGATTGATGGCACGCATATCGCTGGTAAGTAAGGCGGCTCGGGCACCGAGTTGCATTACGCGCCGGAGTTCTTTCATCACGGTGGGGTACAAGCGGCGATTTTCTTCGGGCGTACTAATCTGTACACCAAAGGGCAAATTACAGACCACGGCATTGACGGAGTTTTCGTCGAGGGGTAACTCGCGGGCGTCCCACGGTTTTACTTCAATCGGCTTGTAGCGGGGACCGATATTGGCCAAGGCCTGTTCAACGGCATCTTCGCTGATATCGCCGCCGAGCAGTTGGGCATAGCGGCTATGCAATGCGCGTTCAATCAAGGTCGTCCCAGCGCCACACATCGGGTCGAGGAAGACGTCTGTTGGTTTGGGTTTGGTGAGTAATACGAGTGCTGCCGCTGCGGTGGGGCGCAGTGAGGCTTCGATGTGGTTGATTTTGTAGGTGCGGTGGCGCATCGTTTCGTCGCTGACGCGCAACCCCAAAATCGCCATGGTATCGATTTGGGTAATCCAAAACTCAAGGCCATCTTCTTTGGCGCGCCAGCGGTAATCGTCACGCTGTTCGACCGCTTTTTCAATTAGTTCTTGCAAATCGACGCGGCGGTAAGGCATTTCGCCTTGCTGACGGGCAATCACGCGGAAGCGCAATTTGCCTTCACCACCCCGTTTGGGATAGATGGCACGTACCATTTTGACCGCTTGATTAATCACCGGTGAGAGCACGATTTTGTCACGCAACACCTTGAGGGTGCTGTATTTGGGGGGCAAATCGGTATATTGGCCAATCAAAATAAAGACATCATCAACCGTACGCAATTTAAGTAAATCATCGACGTCGCCATCATAATCGATGATGGTGAGGCCGTTGCGGCCGGCGTGGACAACATGTTCTTTAATGGTGGCCCGTTCGGGGAGCAGTTTGAGTTCTTCGCGGACAATCACGTCAAAGCCGGGAAGCGTGTGCAATACATACTGGATGGGTTGGTTTTTCATGGTTCCTTCCTGCCACCCAAGTGCATCGCTGCCGGCCAGAGTGGTTCATCGAATTAAACGGTGATTGGTGTATGCCACACCAATCACCGTCCGCCAAGCAAAATTAGGCGTTAGGAGCGAGAATCGTTTCGATCCGGGCCATTACATCGCTGGTAAGCAATGGCACCACATCGAGCGCTTTCATGTTTTCGTGGACTTGGGCGGCACGGCTCGCCCCCGTAATCACACTACTCACGTTGGGGTTCTTGAGGCACCAGGCCAGCGCCATTTGGGCCAAACTGCAGCCAAGTTCACCCGCAAGTGGGATGAGTTGTTCCACAATGGCCAAATTACGCTGATCGGTCAGGCTCTTTTGGAGCCATTCGTAGCCTTTGAGGGCGCCGCGGCTGTCGCTGGGAATACCTTGGCGATATTTGCCGGTCAACATGCCCGATGCAAGTGGGCTAAAAATCGTGGTGCCATAACCAATGTCACGGTACAACAAGGCGTATTCTTTTTCGAAACGCGTACGGTTCAACATGTTGTATTGCGGTTGTTCCATGCTGGGGGGCGTCATGCCTAGTTCGCGGGCGATGCCGTAGGCGGAGCGAATTTCATCGGCAGACCATTCTGATGTGCCCCAATAAAATGCTTTGCCTTGGCGAATGACGATGTCCATAGCGCGCACGGTTTCTTCGATGGGGGTATTGACATCGGGGCGATGACAATATACCAAATCGACATAATCCATCTGGAAGCGCTTGAGGGCATTGTTGACCCCTTCGATGACATGCTTGTGCGACAAACCGGTATCGTTGGGCCCCGATCCACCCCAAAAAATCTTGGTGGAGACAACCAGGTCTTCACGGCGCCAGCCGGCTCGTTTGATGACGTTGCCCATGACTACTTCGGCTTGACCACCGGCATAGCCCTCGGCATTGTCAAAAAAATTCACGCCGTGTTCAACGGCGGCAGTCATACACTCGTAGGCGATTTCTTCGCCGACTTGATTGCCATAGGTTACCCATGCGCCCAACGAAAGTGCACTGACCTTCATGCCAGCGCGTCCGAGTCGTCGATATTCCATCTCACCCTCCTGTATCTGGTAGCGGAATGCATACATCTGTATTGTAACAAATTCACACTGCGTCTGCGGGTGCCAAATCAGTGTCGCTCTTGACTTCTTGAATCGGATTGACGACAAACAATAATGCCCCGAGCAACCGAAACACGCCAAGTGCAATCACGACATATTGCGCCCCCATCCAACTTATCAAGGGTGCCACAGCCAAACTACTGACCAATAATCCTGCATTCATGACGGTTACAAATACCCCAAGCGCAAGTGCTCGTCGTTGTGGTGAACATACTTGCAGCAAAATATTAAAATGACTTACATCAATTCCCGGGTTAATCATCCCGATAAGCAATGAAAAAACGAGAATAAGCGTTAAATTGGGCACAAATCCAATCGCAAAAAAATACAAGCAACTCAAAATTGACGAAATCATCAAAATTTTGCGGAATCCATAGCGCTCCATCAAGCGTGGCCAAAACAGATTCCCCAAAATCGCTCCACCATTGACAATCGCAAACCAAATCCCAAGCCACGCATCACTCGCCCCCAACGTCCGTACGAAATAAATGGGTTGAAAAGGAATAGCAGCCCAGGCGGCAAGATTGAAAATCAATGTATTAATCGTAATCGCGCGGTACGGTTGGCTTTCCGTCAGTAATGACCAAATTCCCCGCCACGACCGATCAACATTGGCAGTGGTATCAATCACCACGTCAGGAATATGCAGTTTGGTGACATACAAGGTACTAAGCATACTCGTCATCATGGCAATCACAAACAAAATCTGATAATTACCCGGGAACGGCGCTACTTCGAGGAAACGCCCAAATCCATAGGTGGCAATCATCATCGTCGCCCCGAGCGTGACATTGCGGGCCGAAAACAAACGAGCGCGGCGGTGAATGGGAATGATATCGGCAAACATTGGCAACCAGCCGGCATTAAATAATGCCACAGGGACATTGGCTACCAACAAAATAGCAACGATTGCTTCCGCCCGATACGCCGGCAACCATGGGACAAAAATCAATAATGCATTGAGCATGCGAAACGAGATTAAACTGCCAAACATCCACGGCTTGCGCTTCGAGGTGCGCTCCATTAATACGGCGAATGGAATAGTCGTTACGGCATTTACGACTGCCGCAGCAGAGGTGATTAAACTCACAATGAAATTTGAACCACCGAGCCGGATAACAAACGCTGCCGCAAAGGAATAGGCCGCGGCAGCTATCGCTGCCCATAATAATTCAATGACTAATAAACGAATATTCCGGTCGACAGAAGATGTATGCATGGCGCCCCGTCTGCAAAATGATTCGTTAGTAGAATACCACAACCTACTACATTGGTGTTGACACTGCTGTGCCACTCTTTTATACTATAAATGACTGATTAGTCATATACAAAAAGAGCAGTTATGCCGAGTGATACCTGGTGGAATCTAGAACTTCCCAAACGTCAATTAATCATTGATGCCTGTCTGACGGAATTCGCCGCACACAATATGGAAAGTGCATCACTTTCGACGATTGTCAAATCTTTGGGGATTGCCAAAGGGAGCATGTACCAGTATTTCACCGACAAAGAAGAACTCTATCTCTATATCCTCAAATATGCCCATGACCAATTAGTGGCTCAAATGCGCAACCGCATCCCCGTTGCGGTCTATGCCCAAGGCGATATGTTTACGATTTTGCGGCATTATTTGTATATCATGCTTGATTTACAACATTTTTATCCACGCGAATATACATTTATGCAGCGGGCAGTCCGCGATAGTGGGAACCAACTTATTGCCGCCAAAGCCATTGGGACGAGTATGCAAGCAGCGTTTGTAGACGATTTAATCCAAACTGCCATTACGAATCGCTCAGTCCGTGATGATATGCCGAGCGAGGTACTCGGATTTCTTGTGCATACCATCATTTCTGCGACCAGTGAATATCTATACGCCCATCCCGATGACGATGTTCCCCACGTGATTCAATTTTTTGATCAATTGGTGATACTGCTTGATCAAGGGATGCGTTATCGGATTCGGAAATAACATATGCCCAATACACCTACCCATGATTTTTTAACGGTGGCCACGAGTCTGGTCATGACTCCGGCTATATTTTCAATTTTGCGCACGGCGGAAGTCGTGCAATCTTCTGCAGTCATTGTTACAACGGTAATAGTGGTGGCACATAATGTGTCGGGGATGCTATTTTCGCCAGATTTGGATTTAGATTCGCGGATTCACAAACGCTGGGGAATATTGTTGTTTATTTGGAAGCCCTACAAGTGGTGCATTCCCCATCGCCATTTTTGGAGTCATGGATTAGTAATTCCACCAATCTTACGACTTGGCTATTTTTTTGGCATGATTATCATGCTTATTTTTGCGAGCGAAGTCATCGCACGCACATTTGGATTCCCGTTGCCTGATTATCATCAATCAGTTGCCAAAAGCATCATTGATTGGTTTGTCGGGCATCCGGTTATCACACTGAGTACCGCCCTTGGGTTTATTACCGGTGGGGCGGTGCATTCGATTGCAGATTGGTTAGTTACTGGGGGCAAGCATTTGATTCATATGTTATTTGTGCCACCGCGCCAACCGGCGCGTGTGGCACGAAAAAGTTATCCAGGGTCAATGATGTGGTTGTTTAATCCATTTAGCCACGTCCGTCCTGACCATTTTTGACCGAGCACTCGTAAATTTGAATGACCGCACCAGGGTGGTTACTTTCATGAAAACCAAGCGCTTGATTTACTTTGCGAATCGGCGCATTGCTTGTTTCCATCCACGTACGCAATTCGCGGATACCGAGTGATTGTGCGAGTTCAATTGCGGCTATCTTGAGGATTTTGGCAACACCAAGACCACGAAATGCCGGCAATACCCCTGTGGCATGTTGCCACATCACGTAGGCATCGTCATCGTCTTCCATCAAAATAGATTCGCCGATTAATTGATCATCAACAAACGCCAATAAATAATGGGCAGGGTTCACATCCTCACCAAGCAGGCGCCGAAATTTACTCAAGGTGACAATTAACTCGTCAGGCATTGGCACATCGAGTGAAATCGCCGCGTGGAGGGTACACACTTGCTCCATGGCATCACTATCTTTGATCATCAATTCCGCAAGAGTCGTTAAACGAATATTTGCAGGTAGTGGGTGCGTGGTGATTGGTGTGGGTAACGGTAATGCCAGCGAAAAGAGTTGCTCTGTGCCGATATGCACAAATCCATGGTGTTGTAAAAACACATCGCTCGTATCAGGATGCGCCATGACACGTAACGCTTGGGCTCCAGCGGTAGCAGCCCATTGTTGGACTTTTTGGAGTAATTCTGAACCAATTCCTTGATGTTGCGCCCGTGGTAATACGCGCACATGCGCCCAAAAAGTATGACGTGGGGTGTTCCACGTGGCCCGAAAACAAAATGCGACCGCCACCGGATCATCAATTGGACCAACAACCCAACGACGAATCGGCACACCGGCATCACGCAAATCGTTATCAAAATGGAGCACTTCTTGGGGGGTATCATACTCATAGTCACACCGTTCATGGGGGGAAACGGTGGCGACCACGCGGGCATGGGCGTGGGCGGCTTGTTCACCGCGCACAATCTGCGCAGGTGGGGTTGTGGTCGTACTCATACAGTAATCTTTCACTCGAGCGAGATTGTGCAGGCCGCTCCCGTCCGCCGACAACGGATAACATCACCGTCACGTGCGGGAACCAACACCGAATGTTGGGCTCATACACACAATTCACTCACGAATTCCTCTATAATCATAGCAGAGAATTATTGAATTGACTAGTAGGGCGCGTATGGATGCCATTTCGCTCGAAGTTTTTCGTCATCGCTGTGCCGCAATTGCCGAAGAAATGGGGGCCGCCCTCGAACGGAGCGCCTTTTCATCAAATATCCAAGAACGCCGCGACTATTCCTGTGCGCTCTTTGACCATACCGGTGCACTTGTCGCTCAAGCCGCCCATATACCCGTCCATCTCGGTGCCATGCCGCGGAGCGTCGAAGCAGCGATAGCGTACTGTGCCCCATTCAGCGATGGTGATGTGGTGCTGCTGAATGACCCTTTTGCGGGAGGCACCCATCTCCCTGATTTCACGAGCGTTGCCCCGATATTTGTTGCTGGTACCCTCGTCGCCTATAGTGCCACCCGCGCCCACCACGCCGATGTGGGTGGGATGACCCCTGGCTCGATGCCCCTCAGTCGCTCGCTTTACCAAGAAGGGATTATCATCCCGCCCATTAAACTCATCGCCGCTGGTCAGCGTAACGATGCAGTTTTTGCGCTAATTGTGCGTAATTCCCGCACCAGTGACGAGCGTAGTGGTGACCTGGCCGCCCAACTCGCGTGCCACCAGATTGCGACAGCGCGTGTGCATGAATTAGTTGCCAAAATGGGCCCAATAGCGCTGACAAACGGATTTGCTGCGTTAATCGCCTATGGCGAACAACGCATGCGTCAAATCATTCAGGCCATCCCTGATGGCCAATATCAAGCCACTGAATACCTCGACAACGATGGTGTAGACACCTCCCCTCTTGCGATTCACGTCACCCTGACGATACGCGCTGATTCGATGCACATCGATTTTACTGGGAGTGCTTCGCAATGCCGTGGTCCACTCAATGCCCCCCAAGCGGTAACAGAATCTGCAGTGTTGTATGCGTTACGCTTGCTCGATGGTGACGATATGCCGGCGTCAGCAGGAGTCTATCGCCCATTGACCTGGAATATTCCCGTTGGGTCGATTCTCAATCCATTGCCTCCCGCCGCCGTCGCCGGTGGAAATGTGGAGACATCACAACGCGTGGTTGATACCATGCTGTCGGCTTTGGCCCAAGCCATCCCAATGCGCATCCCTGCCCAATCAGCCGGGACAATGAACAATTGGACCATGGGCGGGATGCGCAACGACAACACCCCCTTTGCCTACTACGAAACGCTCGGTGGTGGCATGGGTGCCCGTCCCACCGCCGACGGCCTCGATGCCGTACAAACCCATATGACCAATACCCGTAACACACCAGTCGAAGCATTTGAACGTCTCTACCCGGTACGCGTGACCCAATTGGCCGTACGACGCGGCTCCGGAGGGGATGGCGCCTCCCATGGTGGCGCCGGATTACAGAAGTCAATTCAGTTTTTGGTACCTGTCACCATAACACTGTTGACGGAACGGCGGGAATTTGCGCCACAAGGGACACATGGTGGTGGTGCTGGCGCATCTGGACAAAATCTCCTCAGCGATAGTGAGGGTATCGTCACGCCATTACCTAGCAAAGGCTCGTTTGATGTGCCGGCACAAAGTACCCTGCATATCTTGACTCCAGGTGGAGGCGGTTATGGCGAATCTGCATAATTGGTGGCAAACCACCATATGGCACCATCAGGCCCGTTGGGCGCGCATTATTTTTTTACTGTATTGCGCCATGTATCCCGGGAGTATGATTTTTTTGCTGGCTAATCTTGTTCCCGATTCGGCCCGTGGCTTTGGTGGGGTCTTTTTGTTGTTACAAGGGGCGAGTATTGCGCTCTATCTGTATGCCTACCTTGGCCGTGCTGCCTGGCGAACGATATGCATTATCATGCTGGGTGCATTGTTTGTCGAGTATGTCGGCGCCACCTATGACATCCCTTTTGGTGCCTATGACTACACCACCGTGCTTGGCCCTCAGCTCTTTGCCACGGTGCCAGTGGTGATTTTGTTTGCCTGGCTGATGTCACTGGTTGGTTCATGGTCGCTGGTTTATATGGCGTGGCCTCACGCTCCCCGTTGGATCCGTGCGATTGGTTGTGGCGTCGCAATTATGATTTTTGACATTCAAATTGAACCGGTCGCAACCCTGATTAATCATTATTGGGTATGGACGGCACCAGGCCTCTATTATGGCGTTCCACTCGTCAATTTTGTAGGATGGTGGGCCGTGGGGACTATCCTTGCGTATCTGTGCGATCTTGATTTATTGCGCCTGATGCAGACTACCCGTGGGCAAACCCCATTTGCGATTGCCAATTTGATAGGAAGCACGGGCATGTTTGTTACGATGAACGCGCAACGGGGATATTGGCTAGCGGTTGCAATGTCTGTGCTGTTTGTTGCCGTACTCAGTGTTATTTTATGGCGCTGGCGTGTAGTCGCAGACACGGTACGCACGCAGTGATTCGGCATCGAGTAGGGCTGTTATCAGCGCATCACTATTTGCGTCGATTACCCCATGTGGCGAACCATATTCGCTTGCAGTGCTGCCGGTGACGCACACGTGGCCGTTGCCAATACCGCGGGCTACGAGTGCGGCTATCGATGTGGCGGTACCGAATTCTGGACTTAGATAGAGTGGGAACCGATTAAACAGTTTTTCGTCTGGGTTACTCGTCACCGGGATATCAATAATCGGACTACGACGGATCGGTACGTCGCTTGGCCACACTGTCCCAAGTTGGCGTAATTGCGCTCCAGGCAGCGTAATAGACGTATGAGTAAATCCAAGTGTTTGACATAATTCTAATGTCTGTGCCGTTCCCGAATAAAACCCTGTACGGATACTTTTGGGAATATGGGATAAAAATTGGGTAAATACATCGCGCGCTTGCGTAATCGCAATCCGCTGTTCGGCTATTGATAGCACCCCCATTGGTTTTTTGGATGGAAAAATGCTCGACTGGCTGGGTGAAACCAGTAACCCCAGTTCACAGCCACGTTCGCTGAGCTCTTCGAGCATGGGGGCATGAGCCCGCGCTGATTCTGGGGATACAAAAATGGTTGGAAAAAATCCTGCGCCGAGCATAAGATTGGCGTAGGCATCGAGCGAACGACTACTAAATTCCCAATCAGGGGGAGCATCCTTACCGGTTCCCGCACCGATGGCATTTAATGTGCAAAAGAGAGGAATGGTCATGACGGCCTCGCATATCATTCAAACAGACATTTGTATTATCGGTGGTGGTCTCGGCGCCGTGGCTGCTGCATTGACCGCTCTTGACCAAGGATCGACGGTGGTGCTGATTGCGCCACAGCGCTGGCTGGGTGGCCAGTTGAGTAGCCAAGGCGTGAGCGCGCTCGATGAACATCAATTCATCGAAACGTTTGGGGGATCACCACTCTATCTGCGGCTCCGACAACTGATTCGGCAGCGTATGGCTTCCCTGTATGGTATCACAATCACTGATGAAGCGAATTTCAATCCAGGGAATGCCTGGGTAAGTAATCTCTGCTTTTTTCCAGGAGTTGCTGCTGATGCCCTTCAAGAACTTATTGCACCATTTGTTGCCTGTGGCCAATTAACGGTATATTACGAATCTGTCCCTATTCATGTCGAAAAATCTGCGTACACCATCACTTCAATAACGTGTCGTACCATATTGCAGCAGCAGTTCACGATCCAACCGACGCAAGTGATTGATGCCAGCGAACATGGCGATTTATTGGCATTGGCCAATTTGCAGTATGTTACTGGAGCCGAATCAAAATTGGATACAGATGAACATACTGCACCGCTCCAGGCGCGACCGCACGAAATCCAAGGATTCACCTACGGCTTTGCCGTAGAGTTCTGTCCCCACGAGTCGCATGTCATCGTCAAACCCGAAGGTTACGCAGCCTTGCGTGATCGCCAACCGTTCACATTGACGCTCACCGGTAACGATGGCGAAGCGCGACCGTTTCGCATGTTTGAAGATGGCCCCACCGGATTACCCCCGTTCTGGACCTATCGCCGCCTGTGGGATGGCCAACACACCACTCCTACCACGCCCGATATCGCCCTCATCAACTGGAATAGCAACGATTATCACCACGGCACCATTATCGATGTCGATGCCCAGACCTATGCCCAGCGTATCGATGAAGCCAAACGCTTGTCGCTGGCCTTTTTGTATTGGTTGCAAACCGAAGTACCCCGTGATGATGGTACTGGATTTGGCTATCCTGAGCTCAAACTACGCCCCGACATTATGGGTACAAATGACGGCCTGTCGATGGCGCCCTACATCCGCGAGTCACGCCGTACGCCAGGGTTGAGGCGCATCGTCGCCGAAGACCTGCTCGTTACATCACAGCCACTGGCCCGTGCGAAAGTCTATCCGGACAGTGTGGGGATTGGCTGGTATTTTATGGATCTCCATCCAGCCCCAGGTAACCCAACCAGCATGTTTGCGCCCACGCGGCCATTCCAAATTCCCATGGGTGCCCTCATCCCGCCAGATTGTCATAATCTCGTGCTCAGCTGCAAAAACATTGCCACTACTCATTTATCAAACGGCTCATACCGCCTGCACCCCGTTGAGTGGAATATCGGGGTGGCCGCGGGCCTAATTGCCCACGTGGCGTGTCGGCAACACGTTACTCCTGCTGATGTCTCTGTTTCATTTGTGCAAAAAAAGTTACTGGCGCTGGGGCATCCCGTCGCATGGGCGATTGATGTACCGCCCCACCACCCCGCATTTATGGCGACCCAATGGTTGATCCTCAATGGAGTGATTGGCCAAGGGGAGCGGGCACAGCGTCTCGAAATTGCGCTTACCGAACCATTAGCTGCGGATTCATACGCGGCCCTAATGAACTGCCTCGTAGCACACGGAGTACCCCATAGTGCCGTACAAATCACACAGACCGACTCGTGGGAGTCAGTCTGTGCGCAGATTGTCGTATTAGGGTTGGTTGATGCCGATTAGCTGGTGTGTGTGCGGACCGCATAGGCCGCGAAATTGTCCAAAATTGATTGCCAACCTGCTTTTTGCATATCGACTGGGTGTGTTTGTTCGGCTTCGAATTGCTCAATGACGGTGGTTTCAGCGCCATTGGCCACAAATTGGATGCTGACGGTGCGACCATCGCCGAGCGTATAAGCCAGTGTGGTGGGTGCGGTGACGGCGGTGTAGGTACCCCAAAAATCAAAGCCAAAACTGCCATCTTTGGCTTCCATACGCGACGAAAACGCCCCGCCCACACGCAAATCGACACTCGACTTGGTGGTATGCCAGTCGGATGAGGCAGCATTCCACTGCATGATGTGCGCAGGGGTGGTCCAGCATGCCCAAGCGTGGTCTATTGGGGCGGCGATGGTGGTTTGAATAGTGATTTGTGTTGGTGACGTCATTGCTTTCCTCAAGTACAAAATATTCCGTTGCTATAATACCGTTTTTTTGTACAACATGACGAATTAACAGAGTGGGGAATGACACCCATATAACGGCCAAAAAGTCCCGTTTTCAAAACTACATTAGGGATGTAATGTTGCTTTGAAGTGAAAAACAGACCTAAAGTGGGGATTACTCTCTTTGTCCGGCTACACTCACTATCACACAATATTCTCGTGTTATGATACAACAAATAATTGCAGGAGCGAATTATGCAACACCTCAAACGAGTGATTTTTATCATGCTACTCTTGGCAAGTCTTATGACCATCAGTGGGTGTGGCAAAGGGAATCAGGCATATCCGAATCCCGGTCAATACCCATACCCGTATACGACACCCTAATGTGGCGGCCGTTACTTTTGCTTCAACTCGGGTGGCTACTGGCAAGTTGCACCACCCCCATAACCTCATCACCCACCGCTAGCGTGCACGGCACGCTGACTGGTTGCGGCGTGCCCATGCAGTTGGACATCGTGTCCACCCCGGCCACGCGGAGCCGGGGATTAATGGAGCGCCAACCGCTTCCGGATCACTATGGGATGCTGTTTGTCTTCCCCGCACTGACGACACCTAGTTTTTGGATGCACAATACCCCCACAGCGCTTGATATCGTATGGCTCAGTGACGACGGCACGATTTTGGCCATTGAGTCCATGACTCCACGTACAGACGACCGCCATACCGCCCCACAACCAGTTCGCTATGCGCTCGAGGTTGCGCACGGGTATTTTGCACAACAAGCAGTACCGGTTGGTCAACAGTGTACGGTGACAATTCCCCCCGATTTGGTTATCGAGTAGGATGATAGTGCCAGCAAGCGGTAGTTTGGCGTTCGTGATCACTCACATCGCGCAAAAACTCCCCGGGTACAAAGCCAAATTTGCGCACACTGGCCTGCGACGCGAGATTGTCATGGCCAATGATGGCGTAAATGGTGTTCACACCGAGATGAGTGGCGCACAACGGCAGGAGAGCGGTGAGCATTTCAGTGGCGTATCCGTGGCGCCAGCGCCCCTTCCAGACGTCATAGCCTATTTCGACTTGTTTGGCCGCTACATTGTAGAAATGATACCCGCAGGTACCGATAAACTCCATCGTATCGCTCGTGAATGTAGCGTACCGTAAATAGCGTGGCTGACGCATATCCGCATAGTGAGTAATAATATCGGCTGCTTCATCCATACTACAAGGCGGATCACTGAAATAGGCGCACATGTCAGGGTCTGAAAATTGACGATAGATTACGTCAACGTCGCCAGTTTGCAACCCCCGCCATATCAAGCGTGGACTGGTGAGTGTGGCGGGGAAAAACGTCATTTCGTTCATGAGGTGCCTCCTACAAAAATCTTTTGTATCATAGCGTTTATCGCAGAGAAAGTACACATATGACCACCCCTAATCGACTCATCAATGAACAATCACCATACCTGCTCCAACATGCGCACAATCCCGTCGACTGGTATCCATGGGGAAATGAGGCTTTAACACGAGCTAAAGCAGAACAAAAGCCAATTCTCCTGAGTGTCGGCTATTCAGCCTGCCATTGGTGCCACGTGATGGAACACGAATCGTTTAGCGATGTAGGCATCGCCACCATCATGAATGCCCATTTTGTCTGTATCAAAGTCGATCGCGAAGAGCGCCCCGATATCGATGCCATCTATATGGCGGCGGTACAACGCATGACTGGACAAGGGGGGTGGCCAATGACGTTGTTTTTGACACCAGAAGGGGAGCCGTTCTACGGTGGCACCTACTACCCACCCCACGATCGCGGCCAATTCCCTGGGTTTACACGCGTATTGCAAAGTGTACATACGGCATGGGTCGATCGTGCCCCACAATTACGCACTGCCGCTGGCCAACTACGCGAAGAAATCGCACAGTTACTGCTACCGCACCCAAGTGAAGATGTCTTGACCATTGATTCACTCACTAATATTATGACAACTTTGCAACAGGATTTCGATAGCACTCATGGTGGCTTTGGTGGCGCGCCCAAATTCCCGCCGGCCATGGTAATGAGTTTTTTATTACGCGATTATCAGCGCACACAACACGCTGAATCACTGTCAATGGTTGATGTGACATTGGCTGGTATGGCGGCAGGGGGCATGTATGACCATGTGGGTGGTGGTTTTGCCCGCTATAGTGTCGATGATCATTGGGAAATTCCTCATTTCGAAAAAATGTTGTATGACAATGCCTTGTTGCTCACCGCCTATAGCGAAGCGTTTCAAGTGACACGCAACCCGCGCTATGCCCAAATCTGCCACGAAATCGTGACCTGGCTTACCCGCGAAATGATTCACCCAGACGGTGGATTCTTCTCAGCGCTCGATGCTGATAGCGAAGGCGAAGAAGGGCGGTATTATGCTTGGAGTGCCAGCGAGCTCGATGAATTGCTCGGCAGCGATGCACCGCTGTTCCGTGCAGCTATGCGTGCCGACCAAACCCCAAATTTCGAAGACACCTATGTGTTACATCGGCGTATCAACGAGTCGGCTTTCTGTGGTGCACTAGGGATTACACCGGCTACATTGGCAGATTGTATCGAACGGTGCAACGCCAAACTTCTCAGCGTGCGTCAGACCCGCGTGGCCCCACAACGCGACGACAAAATAATCGTGGCGTGGAATGGGTTGATAATCCGCGCGCTCGCCCAAGCCGGACGTATTTTTGGGAAGCCAGCATGGATTGCGCTCGCAACGCGCGCATTTGACTTCATATGCGCCACAATGATGCCAAATGGTCAGTTGGTACGCATTTGGAAAGATGGTGTCTGTGGCAATACTCCCGCATTTCTTGATGATTATGCGGCATTGGCCAATGCCGCACTTGAGCTCTATACGTCCAGTGCCAACCCTATGCACCTCCAATTTGCCACCCAGACGGCCAGCACTATCTTGCAACGGTTTTATGATGCCGAGACGCAGATTGTCTATGACACGTCGGATACGCACGAACAATTAATCGTCCGCCCCAATGATCGCACCGATAATGCGGTACCGAGTGGAAATGCACTGACCATCGAATTACTGCTTCGCCTTGATGCAATCATCAGTGAACCATATTTTACGCTGGTGGCAGAGCAATTACTGGGTCATTCTGCCATGCTTCTGCAACGTTGGCCGCAAGGATTTGGCAAAACACTCTGTGGACTTGAATGGTTTCTGAATCCCGTGGTGCAAATCGTGGTGGCCGGCACACCAGGAAAGTTACTTGTGCACACAATGGCGGAAATGCCATTGTGTGCGGTGGTGGTTTATACCGAGGGAAATGAGAGCCTTACATTATGTCAAAACAAAACCGCCATAAATGGCGGTGAAACACTGTATATTTGTGTAAACAATCATTGTGAGTTACCTATTTTTGATGAGGCAACGTTACAATCTCAACTCAAACGGATATTTACAAAAACGCAGTAATTGCGGTTTGGGCATCAGGGAAGCAGTAATCGACGTATGAGGGCACTGGCATATCGGCGTGATGCGGGATATACACCGTCGTCAAGCCGATGGTTTTAGCGTACTCAAGATTATGTAAGGTATCTTCCATAAACACGGTGCCCTCTGCGGGGCAATTAATTGTTTGCAAGGCTATTTGATACGCATCTGGATGCGGTTTTGGTAAAAAATTGAGCATTCGAATATCGATGATTGGCATTTTTAGGTGAGTGAGCCCAATTGCATCAAGGGCACGTTGGGCATGTTCGCGGGGGGAATTGGTAAAAATTGCCATTGGTACGCTAATCGATGCCATCAGGGTCACTAAGGCGGGATTGGGCTTCACATAGCGGGGCATATCAAAATCGTGGACGGTGTATAGGTATGTTTCGACATCAACATGATGAAAGAGTTGTAATCCCCGCAACGTCGTCCCGTAAGTAACAAAGTAGTGCTGGCGAAGCGCAACTGCTTCTTTGCGGGGCAATCCACTCACTTGTTGCACATATGCATTCATGCGATCTTCAAGTGCTTCCGTCACTCCGGAATGAGCCGGATACAACATATTATCAAGATCAAACAAAAATGCATGTGCACGCATTAGTTCTACTTTCTGTGACGCCGTGGCAAATGCCACGGCGTCCGCTTATTACTGTCATTCAGCGTTACTTTGCAACCACGAAACTTGCATCATACGCAGTGGTAACATCAAGATCTTGTTTGAGGGCGCCAACCGAGCGCAACAATTCGTGGGTTTTGGCCCATTGCGCGGGTTGAATCAACCCCAATGTCGTTGTATTAGCCTTCCACATGGCGACAGTCGCTTTGAGAACGTCAGTGGTGACCGCTTGATCAGCAGGCTTGGCTTCAGGGATATATTTGAGTGAGATGGTATACGCGGCGGCTGGATCATCACTGACGGCCTGCATCCCTTTTTGTAAGGCCCGGGTAAACTTGGTGATGACATCTTTTTCACCAGAAATCAATGATTCATTGACAATCAACTGGTCAGAAGCCATCGGGTAGAAGTCGGCAACGCGCAGTACATTGACCGCAGTGCCTTGGGCTGCGAGTTGAATTGGCTCGTTGTTGGCGTAACCGCTAATGATTTGGACTTTATCGGACAACAACGCTGGTACTTGGTTGAATCCGATTTCTTGGATAGTCACGTCAGCTTCGGTCAACCCACCAGCATGCAACAACGCTTGAAGCCCGATATAGCTCGCCCCAAAACGACCAGGAATACCAATAACTTTACCTTTGAGATCTGCTGGGGTGGCGAGTGTGAGCGTCGATTTGCTCGTGAATGCCACGGGGAACTCTTGTGAGGTACTCATAACCGCTTTAACTGGCAATCCTTGGGCACGGGCCAACAAAATCGAATCAGCACTTGCTAAGGCAAATTCGATTTTATTCTTTGTGGCTATCCGTTGTACGACATCATTTTCAAAATTATAATCGAACGTGACGTCGAGGCCTTCATCCTTAAAAAAGCCTTTTTCTGCTGCTAAATAAAAATGCGCAAATTGTACATTTGGAATATAGGGCATCCCAACAATAATTGCACGCCGAGCCGTTGCCGCAGGTTGCCCTGCACAGGCGACCAACATCAATAGCGCAATACAGACACTCACTACACGACGAATCATGGTGTTGCTCCATCACAAAATAACTTATCCCACATCATTATAACAATTTTCCACCACTTTGCACACTATTTGTACATGATTTGCACCGTATATGCATTTTTACAATATAGATCGCAACACCCGCCGTTCAATCAGGGTCAAGAGCGCCGTCAATCCGAGCGTAATCATAATCAACCACGCAATTGCGACAAAGACCAATGGAGTATCAAACAATCCCCGCGCAATGTTAATCAATGCACCGAGGCCATCACGACCACCGAGGTATTCACCAACCACCGCACCGGTAGTCGCTAACACAATGCTGGTACGCAACCCGCTAAACATGACGGGGAGTGTCAGTGGCAATTCAATAAACCAGACGCGTTGTGCGCGCGTTGCCCCAAAGAGCACTGCCACTTCACGGAGATCAGGCTGGATGAGTTGCAACCCGGTATATGTTGCCGAAAAAACCGGAAAAAAGGTTATCAGGATGGCCACTACCGTACGCGCCCAAAACACATCATTTATCCAAATCAAAATCAGTGGTGCAATTGCCAACACGGGAATCGATTGACTCGCACTCAAAAACCAATTTAATCCAGCATTGATGTGCGGGAATTGGTAAAAAAGCCAGCCAATGCATGCGCCAAGCAGATACGCGATGATTACGCCGGTCAATGCCACACTCGTTGTCGCTTGGAGATGGTGCCATAGTTGCGGTGATTGTAATTCATCCACAAAACGCAGAGCAATCACACTCGGTGCCGGCAATAAATAACGTGGAATTTGCAGGCTCCGCACCAGCAATTCCCACGTTATAAAAAAAAGGCACATTACCGTCAGTCGCGTAGTGGTCATGTAACCCGTATTTCTGTCAAAGCGACTTCGTAATTGATTGTGTCGGGCCAAAAATACGTTCACGCAGGACGCGAATTGGAAATCGTACCACTGCCGTAATAATCCGGTTAATCCGTTGTGGCTGGACAATCAAGCGAAACAACCATTTCAGTCCCAATTTATGCATCCATACTGGTGCCAATGGGACGATACCGGCGATTTCATCAAAGGTACCACCGATGCCAATCGCAACTGGTACGTTGAGAAATGGTTGATTGCGGGCAATCCACATATCTTGGGCTGGGTGGCCATAAGCCACGAGTAAAATATCAGGGTTTGCATCGCTGATTTGCGAACGGACGTATGGTTCTTCGATAAGACTCGGCGAACCGGCATAACACCCTGCCACTTGCAACCCGGCGTAGCGATGACGGAGTGTTTGGGCGGCTTTTTCGGCAATACCAGGGGCAGATCCAAGGAAAAATATCCGCCATCCCCGAATCACCGATTGTTTGGCCAATCGTTCGACCAACGCCACCCCTGTGACACGTTCGCGGATCGGTAATCCTTTGAGCACCCGTGAGGCCCACAAAATACCGATGCCATCAGGGGTGGCGAGTGAAGCACTATTGAGTACTTTGCGGACTTGGGAATCACGAAGTGCTTCCATCACGAATTCAGGGTTAATCGTTACCACTTGATGAACGCCCCCATTGCGAATCAGTCCATCAATGACCCGTACTGCTTCGTCTTCGGTGACATCATCAACCGTCACCCCCAATATGGATATTCGTTGGGGGATTAACGGAATCGTTCCGGAATGTGATTTACGGCTTACGGTCATATTAGGCTACCTGAATCCGATCCACAATTGCCGCCCCGACAATATCGGTGTGTGACGTTACTTCACCTGGGGCAGCCACATCTTTTGTCACAATACCCGCATCAAGGGTGGCATAGACGGCCCGTTCGACGGCCTGGGCTTCGGCTTCGAGATTGAGTGAATAGCGCAACAGCATGGCGACGCTCAAAATCGTCGCCATGGGGTTGGCAATCCCTTTGCCGGCGATATCAGGTGCCGAGCCATGGATTGGCTCGTACAAACCCATCCGCGTCGGGCCAGTACTTTCGGCACCGAGCGAGGCCGAGGGCAGCATCCCCATTGAGCCGGCCAGCATCGAGGCTTCGTCGGTCAAAATATCCCCAAACATGTTTTCGGTGACAATTACATCAAAATCAGCGGGGCGGCGAATCAAATGCATGGCACACGAATCAACCAACATGTGTTCGAGCGTCACGTCGGGGAATTCGGCTTGCATGATGCGTGTCGCAGTACTGCGCCACAAGCGTGATGTTTCGAGCACATTGGCCTTATCGACAGACACCAGCTTCTTTTTGCGGCCCCGGGCGGTCACGGCAGCAGTACGGATAATCCGCTCGATTTCGCCAGTGGTATAGACACAGGTGTCGATGGCTTGTTCACCACTGGCATGTGGCTCACGCTTTTTTTCACCGAAATAAATCCCACCGGTTAATTCACGTACCACCACCATATCGACGCCGTGCAACAAATCGGCCCGCAACGGTGATGCGGCAATCAAGCGGGGGTGGATGGTGACGGGGCGTAGATTGGCATAGAGACCGAGTGCTTTGCGGATGCCGAGCAACCCTTGTTCGGGACGGACCTTCGCAGCTGGATTGTCCCATTTGGGGCCACCCACCGCACCGAGCAACACGGCATCTGACGCCTGACAGGCGACCAAGGTTGCTTCGGGCAATGCAGTGCCGGTTGCATCGATGGCACAGCCACCGAGCAATGCGGTATTGATGGTAAAGGTGTGGCCAAAGACGGCAGCAACTCGATTAAGCACTGCCACCCCTTGGGCAACGACATCGGGTCCAATTCCATCACCAGGTAAGGTGGTAATCGTCGCTTTCATTACAAACCAACCGTATCTACCCGCGTGGTGTGGGTTTGTTCATAGGCGCTGATATCGCTATCGGCGTTGGCCAAAAATCCGAGTTGGTCGACACCATTGAGTACACAATATTTGGCGAATGGCTCGATGGGGAACCACATCGTGCTGCCGTCGGGCAAGGTGACTGTTTGGTTGGCCAAATCAACCGATAGTGTAGCGTGGCCGGGGTTGGGGGCGTCACTTGCAACGAGAAGCTGATAGGTTTCGGGTGAAATCACGATTGGCAACAAGCCATTTTTCAGTGAATTATTCTGAAAAATATCGGCGAAATAGGTACTCAACACCGCTTTGAAGCCAAAGCCTTGGAGTGCCCACGGCGCATGTTCGCGCGACGAGCCACAGCCAAAGTTAGTACCTGCTACAAGTACTTCGACCCCTTTGGTGAATGGTTTGTTCAACAAAAACTCGGGTTTGGGCTGGCCATTGCTGTCGTAGCGCCAGTCTGAGAAGAGATTATCACCCAAGCCCACTTTGTCGGTGGTCTTGAGGAAGCGGGCAGGAATGATTTGATCGGTATCGACGTTTTCCATCGGGAGCACCGCATAGCGTGCGGTATACGGAATAAATTTATTCAACGGAAGCCTCATTCTTACTTATGGTGGGTGCGAGATCCATCAAGGTGCGATGGCGTACGGCATCACCGACCACACTAATTCCGCTATTGACAATTACGAGTCCGAGCGTGCCCCACCAAAACCACGGTTTGCCGTGGCTTTTTTGGCTGATGGCATGGCCGGTCACACTCAGCCCGAGCCCCACGAGGAGTAATCCGAGTGGGGCTTTTTTGGCCCATTGCAGGTAATGGTGGTTATCCCAAAATTTCACGGGGGTCACAGATTGCTCCTGCAATGGCGGTCGCGGCAGCAGTCAGGGGGCTGGCCAAAAAGGTGCGCCCACCCTTGCCTTGGCGGCCTTCGAAATTCCGATTACTGGTGGAAACAGCGTATTGACCGGGCTTGAGTTGATCGCCATTCATAGCAATACACATCGAACAGCCTGCTTCGCGCCATTCTGCTCCAGCAGCCTTGAAGATTTCGTCGAGACCTTCGGCTTCGGCTTGTTTTTTGACTTGCTGTGAACCTGGCACTACCATTACACGGACGCCACTCGCCACTTTGCGATCCTGCATGACTTGGGCGGCCAAACGCAAGTCAGAGATACGTGAGTTGGTGCAGCTACCGATAAAGACCACATCAACTTTTTTGCCAATCAACGATTGGCCGGGTTCGAGATCCATGTAGGCCAAGGCTTTGGCGAGGCCAGCTCGGGCTGATTCATCGGCCATATCACCGGCAGTAGGCACGTACCCCGTAATGGGGATGCCCATGCCAGGATTGGTGCCGTAGGTAATCATTGGTGCCATTTCGTCAGCGTGAAGCTCTACGACTGCATCATAGACAGCCCCTTCGTCTGAGACGAGGGTTTGCCAGTCAGCCACTGCAGCATCCCAGGCAGCGCCTTGGGGCGCACGCGGGCGACCTTTAATGTATTCAAACGTGGTTTCATCGGGGGCAATCAGACCGGCCCGCGCACCACCTTCGATAGACATGTTACACACCGTCATGCGCTCTTCCATGCTGAGGGCCCGAATGGCCTCACCGGTATATTCAAGCACATAGCCAGTGCCACCACCGACACCGATTTTGGCGATGATAGCGAGGATAATATCTTTGGCACCGACGCCTTTCGAGAGACGTCCATTGATGCGAATTTCCATCGTTTTTGGGCGGCTCTGGAGCAAACACTGGGTGGCGAGCACATATCCGACTTCGGACGTACCAATGCCAAATGCCAGTGCACCAAAGGCACCGTGAGTGCTGGTATGACTGTCACCACAAACAATGGTCATACCGGGTTGGGTTAAGCCTTGCTCGGGTCCGATGACATGTACAATGCCTTGGTTTTCACTGCCCAAGGCAAACAAGGGAATGCCAAAGTCACGGCAATTTGATTCAAGTTGGGTGAGTTGGGCTTGGGCTTGAGTATCAAGGACGGGGATAATGCCCTGCGCGTTGCGAGGCGTGGTGGGGGTTGAGTGGTCCATGGTTGCAATAGTTTGACCAGGGCGCCGTACCGTCAAGCCCCGTTGGCGCAATTCGGTAAATGCTTGGGGTGAGGTCACTTCGTGCACTAAATGCAGGTCGATATACAACACTGCGGGGGTTTCACTGGTTTCAGGGCGCACTTGGTGGCGATTCCAGATTTTTTCGAATAATGTTTGTGGTGTCGTTGCCATGCCAACTCCTCATACCTTCAATTAGGTGACCCATCGCATTACCACGTATGTGGTAATGCGATGGTCGCGTAGGCTACCCAACCCATTGTTTAGACGTAATCCAACCAGCCGTGTTTGTCTTCGACCGAACCATCAAACAAACCAAAGAAGCGCTCTTGGATGGCTTCGGTGAGTTCACCACGCATCCCAGTACCGATGGTGACTTTGTCGACGGAGCGGACAGGAGTGACTTCAGCGGCGGTACCGGTGAAGAAGATTTCGTCGGCCAAATACAACATTTCGCGTTGCATATTGGTCTCGCGCACTTCCATCTTGAGTTCTTTGGCTACCGTCATGATTGAATCACGGGTGATGCCGGGCAAAATGCTGGCCGTGGTGGGGGGCGTGTAGATGACGCCGTCACGCACGATGAATAGATTCATACCAGAGCCTTCGGCGATGTTGCCATTGATGTCCATGGCAATGCCTTCGGAATAACCGTTGCGCAACGCTTCGTTTTTGATCAAGTTTGATGACAGGTAGTTACCGCCGGCCTTGGCCATGGTGGGGATGGTGTTGGCTGCAGGGCGGTTCCATGATGAGACCATCACATCGACGCCGTTCTTGAGGCCCTCAGGTCCGAGATATGCGCCCCATTCGACGGCAGCGACCATGGCTTCGATGGGGTTGGCTTTGCCGTCGAGACCCAACGGACCTTCGCCGCGCCACACCAATGGGCGGATGTAACAGTTGGCGTAGTTGTTGATCTTGACGACATCTTTACAGGCTTGGGTGATTTCTGCAACAGAAAATGGGATATCCATGCGATATATCTTGCATGAATCCCAGAGGCGGCGCATATGCAACCCTAGACGGAAAATAGCCGGGCCGTTTTTGGTGGGGTATGAGCGAATACCTTCAAAAATTGATGAACCGTAATGCAACGCATGGGTCATGACGTGCACGTTGGCTTGTGACCAGGGAATCATCTGTCCTTTGAACCAAATCTGTTTCTCTGCGGTCATGGGGGTACTCCTTCGTCGGTGATGGATTTCATGAGTATTATATATCATTCACTTGACAACGATTGTCAGTTGAACCGAGCTAGTAGCCGTAGCGTGCCAACGGCAGTTCCAATGCGTCCCAAAGTGCCTGCCAACTGGCCGCAAGGATGTTTTCGGAACATCCCACCGTGGTCCAGCGCACGTCACCCCGGGCAGATTCGATGATAACTCGGGGGCGGGCTGCCGTTCCCAAATGCTCATCAACGATGCGTACTTTGTAGTCAACTAGCGCCACATTGGCGAGTTGCGGATAAAACGGTGCTAACGCTTTGCGAATCGCTTGGTCGAGGGCATTGACGGGCCCATCACCTTCGGCGGCGGTATGCATGTCGTGCCCTTTGACCCGCAATTTGACCATCGCTTGCGAGCGGATGTCGTGGTCGTTTTTGGCATCAACAAGTACGGTGAAATCGAGCAACTCGAACGGGGCCACATAGCCGGGCGCATTGCGCCGAATCAACATCTCGAACGACCCTTCGGCAGCTTCAAATTGCAACCCTTGTTGTTCGAGTTCTTTGATTTTTTGCAAAATCACCCGTTCATTGCCATCGATATCGAGCCCCAAATGAGCGGCGCGCATGCGGATGTTGTTGCGCCCCGATAATTCACTGACCACGATGCGCATTTCGTTGCCCACTAGATTGGGGTCGATATGCTGATAGCTATCGGCAAATTTAGCCACCGCTTGAGCGTGAATCCCCCCTTTATGGGCAAACGCACTGCGCCCCACAAAAGGTGCATGGTGGTCGGGGTTGAGATTACAGATATCGGCCACCATATGTGACACCACACTCAACCGTTGAATTTGCACCGAGGCAATCCCCTGATACCCCAACTTGAGATGAGTATTGGCAATCAAGGCAATCAAATCCATGTTGCCACAACGTTCGCCAATGCCGTTAATCGTGCCTTGCACGTGACGGGCGCCG
Source organism: Roseiflexaceae bacterium (assembly GCA_947450095.1). Lineage (GTDB taxonomy): Bacteria > Chloroflexota > Chloroflexia > Chloroflexales > Roseiflexaceae > UBA965. Next base: position 17,520 of record CANFUF010000012.1, on the reverse strand, counting down.
GCATCGATGGCGGCCAAGGCATTGGCGACGGCTAATGCCCCATCATTGTGGGTGTGGATGCCCACCTGTACGGCCAATTGCAGTTGGGCAAAATGAGCCATGACCCGGGTCACCACCCGAGTGACATCGTGCGGTAGTGCGCCACCATTGGTATCACACAATACAATCACCGTTGCCCCAGCGTGGGCTGCTGCGGTAATTGTGGCGAGGGTATAATCCGCGTCAAGCGCATAGCCATCAAAAAAATGTTCGGCGTCGTAGATGACTTCCTTGCCGTGGTCTACAAAATATGCCACGCTATCGGCGATCATACGCACATTTTCGTCGCGGGTGGTTTCGAGCACGTGTTCAACATGCAACACCGAGCTTTTGCCCACCAAGGTAACCACAGGGGTGTTAGCGGCCAGTAGGGCTTGGGTGTTGGCATCACTATCACACGTCGATTTGGCGTGGCGGGTACTGCCAAAGGCGGCGATTTTGGCATGCTGGAGCGTGGTGGATTGCATCCGTCGGAAAAATTCGGCGTCTTTGGGGTTTGATCCAGGCCAGCCCCCTTCAATATAATGCACTCCTAATTCATCAAGGACGTGGGTGATTTTGATTTTATCTTCAACAGAGAGCGAAATTCCTTCACGTTGCGTACCATCGCGCAATGTGGTGTCATAGATTTTGAGCAACATGGTCATTTAACGCGTCCTTTTTTAATCCTTGTGCCAGCGCGGATAGCTCCCAAATATTTTCAAAAACCCGGTTTGGGCCCGCATCTGGTCCAAGGCAACGGCAATGTGGGAATCGAGACGATGGCCATTCAAATCAACAAAAAATACGTATTCGCCAAGGACCGCTTTTGAAGGACGTGATTCAAATTTGGTGATATTGATACCAGCATCGGCTAAAATCTGAAGTGGTTTAACAATTTGTCCTGACCGATCTTCACGGTCAAATCCAAAGCAGAGGCTCGTTTTGTCGTCACCAGTAGGCGCATGATCCATTGCCGCAAGTACCACAAACCGGGTGACATTGCTGGCACGATCTTGGATGTCAGGTACCAAAATCACGGCACCGGTTAACTCAGCCGCACGGGTGGTACCAATCGCCACCGCCACACGTGGTGAGGCGAGTGCTTCAGCCGGAGCCGCACTATTTGAAAGCGAGGCGATAGTGGTCACGTGGGGCAAGTGCGTGTCAATGTAGTGGCGACATTGACCAAGAGATTGGGGATGCCCGTACAAAATTTCGACCTGGGCCAAATCAGTACCGGGCTTCCCCAACAGTTGATGATTGATGGGGATTACTAGTTCCCCTGCAATCATCAACTTTGTGTCATGCACGAGCAGGTCAAGTGTTGTGGTCACACTTCCCTCGAGGACGTTTTCAATTGGTAACATGGCCACATCAGCGTCGCCCTGCTCGACCGCCTGCACCGCTGCCGGGAAAGTCGCGTGGGGGACAAATGTATCATTACGTGTGGCATAGGTCAATGCCGCAATTTCACTATAAGTACCCGCCGGGCCAAGATAACTAATGCGCATAACAACCTACTGCCACACGGGTGGCCTGAGCACACAACTAGCGTTGCGTATTGGCGAAACTGTCGACGGCGTAACCTGGATTATTGGAATCGTAGCCATCGGCATAGGCTGATTTTTCGGCTTGGATCAAGTGTTCGCGGTTTTGCAACAACTTGTTCAAGGCGCCCATATAGGCCTCAGCCGCAGCTACCATGGTGTCGGTATGCACGCCGTAGCCATTGAACAAATCAATCCCAGGCTTGGTGCTGGCTTGCTGGGCGGCCGTGGTGTCGCGGATCCGTACCGAAACCTCGGCGACGGCGTCGATGCCCTCGGTGACCGAATTAATCGCAAACTCCAACAACTCGACGGGCCGGCCAACAACTTTATCAATAGCCTTGTAAATTGCATCGACGGGGCCGGTGCCATGGGCGGCTTCGAGGTGGGTTTGGCCTTGTTGGTCGATTAAGCGCACGGTGGCGACAGGAGTCAAGCTTGTCCCCGTAATCACTTGCACATGCTCGAGTTTGTAGACTTCGACCGTACGTTGTTGTTCACCGGCAATCAAGGCTTCGATGTCACGGTCGTCGATTTTCTTTTTGCGATCGCAGAGCTCTTTGAAGCGCTCAAACACGGCCTGAAACTCTTCTTCGCTTTCGGCTTCATACCCCATCGCCACCAACTTGGCCCGGAAGGCGTGACGACCGGAGTGTTTGCCAAGTACGAGCATGTTGCCATCGAGCCCGACGGTTTCGGCACTCATAATTTCATACGTCAAACGATTTTTCATGACGCCGTCTTGGTGAATGCCTGACTCGTGCGCAAAGGCATTACCACCCACGATGGCTTTGTTGGGCGGCACCGGAATACCGATGAACGAACTAAGCAAGCGGCTCGAGCGGGTCAATTCGGTGGTATTGATTTTGGTGTTGGTCTGATAAAACGATTGGCGGGTATGGAGCGCCATCACGACTTCTTCGAGTGAGGCATTGCCAGCCCGCTCGCCAATCCCATTGAGGGTACATTCGACTTGACGAGCACCGGCCCGCACACCAGCCAAACTATTGGCGGTGGCCATGCCCAAATCGTCATGACAATGGGTCGAGATGATACATTTTTCGATGCCCACCACATTGGCCAAAATTCCGCGGATCAAGTCGGCATATTCTTCACTGGTAGTAAACCCGACCGTATCGGGGATATTGAGGGTGGTGGCGCCTTCGGCAACCACTGCGGTCAATACCTCATAAAGATAGGCAGGCTCTGAGCGAGTGGCATCCATCGGTGAAAATTCGATATCGTCGCAGAGTGAGCGGGCATAACGCACCATCTCACGGGCGCGTTCCAGCATTTTGGTGCGGGTCGATTTGAATTGATGTTCGATGTGGATGTCTGAGGTCGACAAAAAGGTGTGGATGCGTTTTTTGGCGGCCGGTTGGATAGCAGTCCAGGCTTTGTCGATGTCTTCTTTGATAGCACGTGCCAAAGCAGCGATGACAGGGCCATCGCTGGTACCGACTTCTTTGGCTATTTGATGGACGGCAGCCCAGTCACCGGGGGAGGCAGCAGGAAAGCCCGCTTCGATTATGTCTACACCGAGGCGGTGAAGCTGACGAGCGATTTCGAGCTTTTCTTCGAGTGACATGGTGCACCCCGGAGCTTGCTCGCCATCGCGCAAGGTGGTATCAAAAATTCGTACGTGACTTTCCTGCATGATAATTCCCCTTATTGTTGTAAAGATGCTGGCTGAGGCGAATGCCCCAGCCAGCGGGTATGGCTTACGAGCCGCCTTGGCCAGGAATGACTTCGCGGGGGTTGACGAACGGCATCATGCGGCGCAAATCGCGGCCGACCACTTCGATTTTGTGGTCGACATCGGCAGCCCGCATTTTGTTGAAGCGGGGGCGGTTATTGGCATTCTCATCGATCCAGTCTTCGGCAAAGGTGCCGTCTTGGATGTTGGTGAGCAATTGCTTCATGGCAGCCCGGGCTTGTTCGTTGATGATTTGTGAACCGGCCACATAATCGCCCCACTCAGCGGTGTCTGATACTGAGAAGCGCATGTAGTTCATGCCACCTTGGTAGAAGAGGTCGACGATGAGCTTGAGCTCGTGCATACATTCGAAGTAGGCCACTTCGGGTTGGTAGCCAGCATCAACCAAGGTTTCGAAGCCCGCTTTGACCAAGGCTGATACGCCACCACACAACACGGCTTGTTCGCCGAACAAGTCAGTTTCGGTTTCTTCGGCGAACGTGGTTTCGAGCACGCCGGCACGGGTGTTCCCCATACCCTTGGCATAGGCCAAGGCGTCAGCCAAGGCATTGCCACTGGCGTCTTGGTGGACGGCGACCAAGGCGGGCACGCCGCCACCTTGGGTAAAGACTTCACGGACGCGGTGGCCGGGGGCCTTGGGTGCGACCATGCTCACGTCAATGCCGGCGGGAGGAACGATTTGGCCGTAGCGGATGTTGAAGCCGTGGGCAAACATCAAGGTTTTGCCTGGGGTCAAGTAGGGGGCGATATCTTCACGATACACCTTGGCTTGCACGGTGTCAGGGGTCAAATTCATGATGATTTGGGCGGCTTTGGAGGCATCAGCGACGGACATTACCTTAAGCCCAGCAGCTTCTGCTTTAGCCCAGCTTTTTGAGCCGGGGTACAACCCAACCACCACATCGACGCCACTCTCTTTGAGGTTGAGGGCATGAGCGTGACCTTGGCTCCCAAAGCCAATGATGGCGACGGTGCGGCCTTTTAGGCGGCCCAAATCAGCCTGATTGTCGTAATACAACTTTGCCATGATCTACTGATGCTCCTTGTTATTGGGCTGCCGCACTTGCGGCACCCGCTACGTCATTTTGCCAACCAGTGTCTACTAAATCGGCACCACTATGTCCCCGTGCGCCACGGACCATGGCGATACGCCCAGTACGCATCATTTCTTTGATGCCAAACGGACGCACCATATCAATAAAATTGTCGACTTTGGCGGGACCACCGGTCATTTCGATGACCATGGCCGTTACCGATACATCGACAATCTTGGCACCAAATACTTCGGCAAGCGCCACAATCTCGGCACGTTGCTGACTTGGAACATGCAGCTTCACCAATGCCATCTCGCGTTCAACTGTCGGATCATTGGTGACGTCGCTGACTTTGAGCACCTCGACCAACCGATACAATTGTTTGACCACTTGTTCGACATGGTCAGATTCTACCACGACCGTCATCCGGCTGACGCCGGTTGTTTCGGTATGGCCGACGGCCAGACTCGCAATATTATAACCACGGCGGCGAAACATGCTGACGGCGCGATTCAACACGCCGGGGTGGTCTTGCATTAACACGACCAAAATGTGGGTCTTCATCGCTTACTCCGTAATCATTTCGCCGATGCTCTTGTTCTGGGGCACCATGGGGAAGACGTTGACTTCACGTTCGACGCGGAAATCAATCAATACCGGACCGTCGGTGGCATAGGCTTGTTGCACTGCCGCTTCGATTTGATCCCCTGACTCAACGGTAATCCCCGTCCAGCCATAGGCTTCGGCCAGTTTTTGGAAGTTGGGGCTTGTCAGCGGTGTTCCGCTGTAGCGTTTGCCTTCAAACAGCTCTTGCCATTGCCGTACCATCCCGAGGAAGCCATTGTTGATAATGGCAATCTTGATGTTCTTGATGTTTTCTTGGACAACCACAATCATTTCTTGATTGGTCATTTGGAAACCACCATCACCACAGACGACCCACACGGTATCTTCAGGATGTGCAACCGCCACACCCAAGGCTGCTGGCATTGCAAAGCCCATGGTACCAGCGCCACCACTAGTGATATGTGTGCGGGGGCGATACCAATCCAGTAACTGCGCTGCCCACATTTGATGCTGGCCGACGTCGGTCACGACGCGGTAATTGCCACGCTCGTTCATTTCTTTGGTGAGCACTGCATACACATCGTGGGGCATCATCACCGACGTATCGGGACGATTGAGGTATTGTTGTTTGTGTTGGTGTTTGGCCTGCAATTCACGCACATACACCAGCCACTCTGCTGCTGCGTGGTGGAATTCGGTCACTTTGCGCTCTTCGGGTTCTTCTTCGAGCAACGACAAGAGCACCAATTTGGCGTCACCGACAATGGGCACATCGACTTCGATGTTTTTGCCGATTTCGGAAGGATCGATATCGACATGCACAATCGAGGCATTGGGGGCAAAGGTTGAGGCCTTGCCGGTGACACGGTCATCGAAGCGTCCGCCGATATTGAGCAAAAAGTCACTTTCTTGGATGGCACGGTTGGCGTGTACCCAACCGTGCATCCCCGGCATCCCCAATGATAACGGGTGATCTTGGGGGAATGCACCGAGGCCATGCAACGTCGTGATTACGGGAATTTGGTAGCGCTCAGCAAAGGCCATGACTTCATCACTGGCATTTGCCATCATCACACCATTCCCAATCATCATGACTGGTTTTTTGCTTTGAAGCATCAAATCAAGCGCAGCCTTGATTTGTTTTTTGCTCCCTTGGTAGGTTGGACGGTAGCCTGGCAAAAAGATTTTTTTGCTGTAATCAGGGACCATTGAAGCCTGTAAGGCGTCTTTGGTGATATCGACCAGCACGGGGCCGGGGCGTCCAGTAGTGGCAATAAAAATCGCCTCTTTGACCGCATAGGCGATATCTTCGACCCGTTTGATGAGGTAGTTGTGCTTGGTAATGGGCATCGTGATGCCGGTGATGTCGGTTTCTTGGAAGGCGTCCTTACCCAACACGGCACTACTGACTTGCCCACAAATTGCCAACATCGGGGTGCTGTCCATCCAGGCATCGGCAATCGGCGTAACCAAATTGGTCGTACCAGGACCACTCGTGCCGATACAGACACCGATGCGACCGGTCGAGCGAGCGAATCCTTCGGCGGCATGGCCAGCGCCTTGTTCGTGGCGGCACAAAATATGGCGTAATTCGCTACGGTATTCCCACATAGCATGGTAGAACGGCATGATTGCGCCGCCCGGTAAACCAAACATCGTGTCGACACCATTTTGGATCAGTGCCTCACACAGAATCTGTGCGCCAGTGCGCTTGTCACTCATACGTCCTCCATTTGATTGCATAAACAAAAACCTCTCCCGTAGTGCTACGGGAGAGGTGAACTGTACTTCACGTGCGGTTTGGCCGCTCCCTATAGTATCATGTGCTCTTAATCGTTAGTACGACTAGAGCTACAGTAATGACTACTAGGTTGAGCTGACGGCGTTGAAACACAGTAAATCCTCGTTTGTTATGGACCTATTGGGATTATAGAATGAATCGCACGGAATGTCAAATACGATTACCGCACACAGGCCAACTAGGGGGCAATCGTCATTGACGGAGCGATGGCGAATGTAATCAATGGTTCTCCCAAACTCGATTTGGCTTCAACAGTGCGGTAGCCAGCCGGGATTGGCACTTGGGCAAGTCGCGCCGTCGGGATAACGAGGACTTGGGCATCACTCCGTGGAGCAACCCCTTCGATAATCGCCAGATAATCGAGGTGTTTGGTAAGAAACGGTACCACTCCACTCGCATTCCGATTGAGAAAATCTGTTTCGTAGACGTCGACTTTTGTCCCTGCAGGAAGTTTTAGCGCAAATTGACCCAACTGCGCACAGGTCTGCATTGCCATATCGCCTGCACCATCTTCTACAACCAAAAACGTATTGAAATAGTATTCAATACTTTGATAGGCACCAACACAAAGTACAACGGCTAATACCCCCTGACTGATGTATTGTGCTATTTTTTGTGTAAAGAAACGTTGCCGTAACCGATCTATTGATTGAGCGCCAAACCCAATTAACAACGCCACACTCCCCATCATACTTACCATGCGATGTCCCGCAGCAACTGGGTATGCTAATGATGCTGCCAAACACACAAAGAAAATATTGAAGACCAAAATATAACTATTTGGTGACCGCCAACGCGTAATCATGACCACTAATCCAAGTAAAAATAACCACGCATAAATTGATGGCAAAATAGCCGCATTCGACCGATACCAACCATCAACCGGTCCGTTAATAATTGCATTAAACGACCCTTTAAGGTTATAGCTGATAATTTCAAAGGCAGTCTTGTTTTGCTCCGCCATTTGACGTGTCAACACCGATGACCCATCGGTGGAATCGGGTAAAAATAACGACGCCCGTTGCAACGGTGCACGGAAGTTGTCTGGATACTGATAGTAGTGGAGCAACAATGGCCCCGCTACAGCAGCGGTTACAACACCATACAACACCATGTGCCCAATAATTGATTTCCGTTGTGCCGGTAAGCGAATCAACTGGACGAACGTCCAAATTATGAGTAATAACGATAGATTGCGGGCGCTTGCATAACCAAATAACCCAATTCCACTCAACACACCAATAATGACGATTGCGCGATTGTTAAATCCCTTTTCGCTCCGTAAGATCAACCCAATAATTCCTAATGCACACATCAAGTCGAATATCATGATGTAGTACAACCGTGAGAAGTTAATCAATATCCCGAGAGTTGCCACGACAAAACCAGCCATCAACGCATAAGGACGATCAAGGATGGGACGTACCATCCAAATTGTCAAAGGAATTGTTATCACTCCAAAAAAGAGTGCAGGGATGCGCATAGCCCAAATCGTCTGCCCAAAAATTTGCACCATCAAACCAGGTAAATACGACATCATTGAGGGCAGCTCAAGCCACCCCGAAATAAACGGATTCGAAAAAGTTCCATCAAAATAAGTCATCCCAAAGAGGGTGATCGACGCTTCATCACCGTTGAGCACTGGGATCTCGGTAATGCGATACAACCGTAATCCTAAACCAATCAACGTAATAGCCAGTACTCCACCATAGTAATATTGATTTTCGCGCGTGGTGAAATCGAATATACCGGATACATCTTTCCGTGTCGTACAACACAAAATCAGCATCACGATGGCTACTACCCAGCCAATAACCATTTCAACGGCATACGGTGGGGTCCATGACTGTGCATTGGTAAAAATTACATAATCATAGCCAATCATCGCAATTGCAACGGCTAATGGAGTCGGCCGATTAACCGTAAAATAATAAATCCCTATCGCACTTACCACTCCGAGTAATGCGACCCATGTCGGTAATACATCATTCCCAAGTCTGAAAAGTTGCACTGGGAAAATTAACAGCAAAAGCAGAAATATTACTTTTTTGGGAAGCATGGCGAACCTCTATTATGACAAGCTTATGTGCGGGTAATTATAGCATGTTTTTATGTATTTAAGAACCTATACTTTCCCATACGCTTCATTGTGATGCATTCAACTACAGTAATTCACCCCTGAAACCTAATAATCATTACTACAAAATACCTCAGATCACGCATGCCACCAATATCGCTATGCCCAGGTGCCTATCTGTTACTCGTGTTGCTATTGAATTAGTGCGTTTATTTGCTATGATAGACACAATATTTGTACGATACACCGGGAGTAGCAATGACCAGCACATTTCCGTATCTCACTAGCATGAAGCACGAAATTTCGACCGATCCTGCAGCATTTGGGATACTCCACGATTGCACCAACTTATTAGAAAATCCCGAAGCGCTCCGTCAATTCATCGAGAAGGAAGGCTATATCTACCTCAAAGGGGTGCTCGATACCACAAAAATCGCCGCCGCTCGCCACATTATGGCCGAACGCTTGGCCGCCCAAGGACATATCGACACTCGTTACCCCATCGACGAATGTATTGCTGCCCCCGACACCAAAGTAGCCTTCATGCCTGACCTTGCCAAAGATAACACCCCACTCATGGACGTTTTGTATGATGGCGCCATGATTGATATTTTTGGCTTATTGCTCGAATCCACCGTCCGCCACTACGATTTTACGTGGGTGCGAGCCGTCGCCCCCAAACGTGGCACGCCGCCCCATATGGATGTAGTCTACATGGGGCGTGGTACCAAAAAACTTTATACCGCCTGGACACCGCTCAGCGACATCCCTATTGCAATGGGCGGATTGCTCGTGCTTGAGCGCTCACACCAGCACGATAAACTCAACAACGGCTATGCCAGCAAAGATGTCGACGAGTTTTGTGAAAACAAAGTAGGCGAAGGCTACACCAAAATGGGCGGTGGTGGCAATATTCGCGATGGTGGCTGGTTGTCAGACAACCCAGTCAAGCTCCGCAACGCCCTCGGTGGCCGCTGGCTGACTGCCAACTATGAAGCGGGCGATGTGTTGATTTTTAGTGTGTTTACCGTGCATACTAGTCTCGATAACGCCTCCAACCGTGTCCGTTTATCGACAGACACTCGCTATCAGCGGGCCGATGAACCCATCGACGAGCGTTGGATTGGCGATGAGCCGATTGGACACGGTGCTGCCGGTAAACGTGGCAAGATTTGTTAAGTCCGTAATTCTGCCAAGTGCAAAAGAATCGGGTATGATAGCAGTGTTTCTGTTTTTGTAGTACAAAGGAATCTCCTCCCATGTCTGACATCATTACCACTCCCTCCGGCTTGCAATACCAAGACCTCACTGTCGGCACCGGTGCGAGTCCCGTCCGTGGCAAGCAAGTGACCGTGCACTATACCGGCACCCTGGTTGACGGCAAAAAATTCGATAGCTCACGCGATCGCAATGACCCATTCACCTTCATCATCGGCGTTGGCCAAGTCATCCAAGGCTGGGACGAAGGCGTTGCCAGCATGAAGGTCGGCGGCCGCCGCATGCTGACCATCCCCGCAAGTCTCGGTTACGGTGCCCGTGGTGCCGGTGGCGTCATCCCCCCCAATGCCACACTCGTATTCGATGTCGAATTATTGAGTGTTTAAGGACTGAGAGTAGCTTATGGCCACGCCATTTGTCTTTGAACCCGATTTAACCAAAGCGACCACCATTCCATCAGATTGGTATCGTGATCCCGCGTTACTCGCACAAGAAAAAGAGCTGATTTTTGCCAAAACGTGGCAGCTGGTCGGGCGGCTCGAGCAACTCAAGCTGCCCGGTGATCACTTCACGTGTAGTGTCGTCGATGAACCGTTAGTGATTACTCGCGATAGTTACGGCAAAATCCATGCCTTCTACAATGTCTGTCGCCACCGCGCCGGGGCCGTCGCCAATGGCGCCGGTCACCGCAAGACGTTGCAATGCACCTACCACGGCTGGACTTACAGCCTCGATGGCAAATTGCTCAACACCCCCGAATTTGAAGGAGTCGAATGCTTCGACCGCAATGAATTCGGACTCAAACCGGTGCGTGTCGACACCTGGGGACCCTTCATTTTCGTCTGCCTCGACGACCAAACCCCAGGTTTACACGAGGTATTGGCCAAGATCATCCCCGAAACCGTCCACATGCAAATCGAGCAGATGGGCTTTTATAAGCGCATCGATTACGAAATCAACTGCAATTGGAAGGTCTACGTCGACAATTACCTCGAGGGCTACCACATCCCCATCGCCCATCCCGGCTTGTTCAAAGAAATCGACTACAACCAATATTTGGTCGAACCTGAGCGCTATTATTCCAAACAATACGCCCCGATTCGCGCCAAAGATGAGTCGTTGTATCGCCGCAATCTCGACGATGGCGCTCCCGCCCAAGCGCTCTACTACTGGCTCTTCCCCAATCTGATGCTCAACATCTATCCCGATAACGTGCAAATCAACATTATTTTGCCGTTAGGCCCTGAGCGCACTGTGACTATCTTTGAATGGTATTTGCGCGACGTCAATCGTCCCGGGGTGGCCGAAGATTTCGCCAAATCATTCGCCTTTAGTGACTCAGTACAACAAGAAGACATCGAACTTTGCGAAACGGTGCAACGCCGCTTACGCTCACGTTCATACACCACTGGCCGGTTTTCGGTGGCCCGCGAAAACGGCGTCCATCACTTCCACGGCCTGATTTGCGAACACCTCAACGCCAAATAGTCCCATTAGACACGTCCAGCTGACGATGGGGTCGCTGGACGTGTCTCAAAGAAATGTGAAATCATGCCAACCACCCCCATACCCCAATCCCACGGTATCCCCCGCATCGGCCATATGCTCTGGCTAACCATTGACCCGATGGCCGTTATGCAGCGCCTGCACCGCCAATTCCCGCACATCGTCGAAGTCGCGGTGCCGCCGCACACCTTTTTTGTCGTGACTGATCCCGCCTTAATCGAAGAAGTACTCGTCACCAAACAAAAACATTTTCACAAAGATGGTTTTTTGAAACACCATGCCAGCGCCTTGTTTGGGAATGGGTTGCTGAGTAGCGACGGCGATTTTTGGTTACGCCAACGGCGCATGGCGCAGCCAGCCTTCCATCGGCAACGGATTACTGAGTATACCGAAATCATCATTGCCAAAACTGCCGAGGCGCTCGCCACCCTGCCCGTCAATCAACCCGTCGACATCCTCACCACGATGATGGAACTGACACTGACCATCGTGGCCGAAACCTTGTTTGGGGCAATTACCCCACGCCAACTCCATACCATCGGGCAGGCCCTGCACGACGCAATGGATTATTTTGTGGGTGATCCGCTCCGTGACATCGCCGCGAGCATTACCAAATTACCGCTGCATAATGCCAAAAATGCGGCTTATAACATAGCAATTCAGACACTCGACACGGTGATTGACGAAATTATTGCGGAGCGCATGTCCTCCCCAACGAATGCTACCGATTTATTGGGGATGTTTTTGGCGGCGCGCGATGATGACGATCAACCGATGTCTCACACCCAACTGCGCGACGAATGCAAAACACTTTTTTTGGCAGGCCACGAAACCACGGCGTTGACCTTGACCTGGAGCATTTGGTTGCTGCTCCGGCACCCCGATTGCCTGCAAACCATGCAATCTGAACTCACGCAGATTATCGGTGACCGACTACCGACCATGGCCGACATCCCCAATTTGGTCTATACCGAGCAAGTCATCCGCGAAGCGATGCGCCTCTACCCGCCCGCCTATACCATTGCCCGCTCGTGTATTGCCGATGTGACGATTGGCGATTTTGCCATCCCCGCCGGCAAAGATGTGACGTTGAGTCAATACGCCATGCACCGCGATGTGCGCTGGTACGACCAACCCGATGCATTCATCCCGACGCGCTGGAGTGAATCATTCAAGGCACAGCTCCCCAAATACGCCTACTTTCCCTTTGGGGGCGGTCCGCGTTTGTGCATCGGTCAACAGTTTGCCCTCATCGAAGCGACCCTTATTTTGGCGATGGTGATGCGGCACGGCGACTGGCAATTATTACCATGGCAACGGGTTGTCCCCCAGCCGGCGATAACCTTGCGCCCCAAACGGGGTGTGATGGTGCAAATTCACCGCCGCGCATAATATTTTTTATTTTTTTGAAAAAAGCATACCGCGCCGAAACGTGACAACGACACACACAATCATGCGGTGGCGCAGGGCTCGCAGTGGTGGGGTAAATACCCCACCACCAATTGCGTACTAACATCACTTAATATGTGCGGGGCGTCACGGGGATGGCGAGTTGTAAGCGGTTGCCAGCACGCAGGACGTCAACGGTCAATACCGTCCCGATAGCATCGCGGCGCAAGATTTTGCGGACATCGTAGCGCCGCACAATCGGAATGTTGTTGATGTGCATGATAACGTCGCCGATTTCAAATGGTGACGGCGTGGTGCGGATGCGTTGGACGGTAATGACCTGGTGGTCACTGCCGTCGTCGGACCAATGTTCCCCTATCGAAATACCCAACGTACCCCGTAGTACCGCACCATGAGCAATGATTTCGGGGACGACATCACCCACAATCTCGGCAGCAATCGCAAAGCCAATGTTCTCGGCATCGACATATTTAGCGACATTGACACCCATCACTTGCCCTTGCCAGTCGATGAGCGGACCACCCGAATTGCCAGGATTAATGGCAGCATCGATCTGGATGCTTTCTTCGATAAATCCGTATTCATTGGGAACTTGGCGCGACAAGCCACTAACCACCCCAAAGCTAATCGACTCGCGGAAACTCAATGGAGAGCCCATGGCAATACATACTTCACCAAGTTGGATGGGGGTAGTGCGGAGCGGTAACGGCGGCGGTGGTGTAATCGGTGCATTACAGCGGAGTACGGCCAAATCACTGGCTGGATCTACGCCCACAATTTGCGCGGCGACCGCTTTACGCCCCACAAATTGTACCGTCAAGTTGCGCTCGAGTGTTTTGATGACGTGATAATTGGTCACCACATGCCCGAACTCATCATAGACCCACCCCGAGCCCGAGCTTCCCGAGGCAATGTCGATGGTCATCCCCGCAATGGTAGCCGTACTATGGCGCGTCTGGGCAATCAGTTGCGTAATCTGTTGATTAAATTGCAATAAGGTTTGTGCCATCAGCGCGTACTCCTATACATCAATCACATCATCAGTAAGCGATGTGCCAATTAATTCGCCACCAAAGCTCGCATGCAGACGATCGTCGTAGTGATCGGCCTGAAGTTGGACTTGCGTGACAACATTAATGAGCGATTGTGCATTAAGCGCATACGGAAAAATACTCGACTCCAAAATAATCAAACCATCTTTTTCAAACATACGACCGATTTGGAGTACCGCATTGATATGGTTGAGTGTTTCATATAATTCATCACTGCGCACCACTTTTTTAATCAATACGGCATAAACCCGCACAATCAATGGCTCGGGAGCAACGGTCACACACATTACTGCGCTCCCCGCCGGCATGATAATGTCACCATCGACATCAATCGAAATAGCGTTTTCTTCATAGTGACTCGCCAATGTTTGCAATACAAATTGGCGCAATACATCAACAGGATTTTCGTTTTTGCTGATGACAGGCGAAATCACCAGCGCTGTCGTTTCGTTTGGGGCGGGAGCCGGTGATTCGGGCAAGCGGACACCTGCTTCGTTGCGTTCACCAAAGGCAATAAACTCAATCAACGCCACATCACGAAGCCCAGCACTATTCCGACAACTACGCAGATAAATCATATCATCGCTGATAGTCGTGTCCCCCACATGACGCATCCGCAAGGCTTCGGCAATGCGGTGGGCGGCGTTCTTGTCGAGGACCAGCCAATGATCGAGCAACAGGGGCCAGGCAGCTTGGATAAATTCTTGATTGGGGCGCTTGCCAAAACGGGTTACGAAGTGTACTGCATCAACACCCGGCAAATGAAATATTTTGGCGAGAATTTCACGCAGGTTTGCGTCGATATTGTCCCATTGAAAACGAAATCGTGGCATGCTACCCACCCTTTAGTCTACAAACAACGAGCCACACACGAGAGCGTGAGCCCCAGTGTGTGGCAACAACAAATTTAGGCGTGCAAATCGATGGCCGTGGTGGACAACGGTGGTACCGTCACGATAATCACCCCGTCTTGTACCACGGGTGTGGCGAGGGATTTACTCGTGAGCAACTGCGGTTGTGCAAAAGTGTTGTGAGACTTAGGATCAGTGCCCCACAATGACTCGGCAGCCGTGGCTTTGACCGGTGCCATACCATCGTCGAAGCGAATCGTCACCGTCATCGCTTGGTCGATGCTCCGGTTGACCACAAAGCAGGCGCCCCGGTTGGTGGTATCGTCCCACGATGCAGATACGTCGATCATCGGCACATCTGCTTCGGTTTTGGTGGAATAGACCGGAGCCTGCACCACGGCGTCGAGTGATGCACCCTTGGCACGTTTGGCCATCATCATGAAAGGATAAAAAATGCTCTGAATCAACATGGCATCTTTGGTGGTCAAGATTGGTGCAATCACGTTGACCATTTGCGCCAAACAAGCCGCTTCGATGACGTCACATTTGCGCAAAAAGACGTTCAACCACTGCCCAACTACGAGGGCGTCTTCGAGGTTGTAGACTTCTTCGATTAAATGCGGGGCGACAGTCCACTTGCCGTCCATTTGCATGTTTTTGTACCAGACATTCCACTCGTCCCACGACAATTTGACCGTCTTCTTGGAACGTTTGACGGCTTTGACATAGCGGATGGTCGATGCCAAGGTGTCGACATAGTCTTCGAGACCACGGGCGATGGCGAGGTAGGAAGGGGTGTCGTCGTTGCGGTTGCCGGCATAATAGTGCATCGACAACACGTCAACGTGGTCATAACAATGCTCGAGAATGGTGCGATCCCAGTTAGGATAGGTGGGCATGCCACTGCTCGATGAGCCGGCGAGCACCAGTTTGATGGTCTCGTCTTGCCATCGCATCATCTTGGCCGCTTCGAGGGCTTTTTTCCCATAATCGACGGCATCGAGGTGCCCAATCTGCCATGGCCCGTCCATTTCGTTCCCCAAGCACCACCACTTGACTCCCCACGGATCAGCTTGGCCATTAGCAACCCGCTTGTCGGCCCAAAAACTGCCGGCGGGGGCATTGACGTACTCGACATAGGCCGACGCCAAGGCAATATCGCCGGTACCGAGATTGACACCCAACATCGGTTCGGCACCGAGGCGGGCACAGTAATCGAGGAATTCATGGGTGCCAAAGTGATTGGTTTCGAATGACTTCCACGCGAGTTCACGTTTGCGGGGGCGTTGTGAGACCGGACCCACACCGTCGCGCCAATCGTAGCCACTCAACATGTTGCCGCCAGGGTAGCGCATAATCGAGACACCCATTTGATTGAGGGCGCCTAACACATCGAGACGAATGCCTTTGGCGTCAGCGTGAGGTGAACCCGGGTCATAAATGCCTTCATAGACACAACGACCCATGTGCTCAATGAATCCCCCAAACAAAGTGGGTGAAATGTGCCCAACCACGCGGCGACGATCAAGTGCAATATGCGCACTGAGTTGCTCTGCCATGACTTCCTCGGTTCTATTGTCGGTAAAACGGAACACCCCTATCATACCGCAAATTCTCAGGACTTTCTACAAAAAATCGCTTGGATACAGCACTACTGCATCCAAGCGATCTTGTACAATTAAACTTGCATTATGCAGCTGATTTGGTGGCCGATTTGCGCATCATCATCCGCACGCGGTCGAGCAACCACCAGGCAAACAATAGACTCGCCAAGCTAATAGCCGTAGTACTCGCCACCATTACAAGTTGCGGGGCCGGCGGTAATTTAGCCTCATTGGTGACATATTGGATTTGCTTGACCCCTAAGCCGTACAAGGCCCAGGCGATCACCATACCGTAAGCGGTGTCTTGGCGCAATATGCGCTGTGAAATAGCGAGTATCACTGCCACTCCGATTAACAATAACGTCCAGAAAATCGCCGTCTCGTCACTAAATGTACCGTGCCGGAAAATCACAACCGACACATTCACCACCGTCGCCACACTAATCCAGCCGGTATAAATGTGGAACGGCAAATCAACACAGATGCGTTCAGTAATCGTACGAGCAGGGATGCGCACCAGCGTAATGACCGTATAAATCAAGGTAGCCAACAAGGTGAGCATCATTACCAACGTGATTTCGACCTGATAAAAATGCCAAAACAAGAGCCACAGCGTATTGGCGGCACTGCCTACCACAAACCACCACCCGATGGCACGGAGTCGCGGGTCTTCACGTTTGGAAGGGAGGGCTTGATAGACACAAAAGGCTATCAAAAAGGTGTAAATAATTCCCCATACACTAAAGACATACCCTGCCGGCACAAACCGAATCCAATAGCTATCAGACAATTTGGCCGTGGTGACGCCATTGAGCGGGAGCGCGGTAGCCAATCCATTGACAATTAATGTC
Organism: Roseiflexaceae bacterium; assembly: GCA_947450095.1. GTDB lineage: Bacteria > Chloroflexota > Chloroflexia > Chloroflexales > Roseiflexaceae > UBA965. The sequence goes on along the minus strand of CANFUF010000012.1, from coordinate 264 downwards.
ACAATGGTAATCAGTATCACGCTGATTTGCCGTAAAACATCACGATTCATGTGTATCCTTTAAAACGAAGCGAGTACGTAATTATGTATACGCATATAAAATTATTTTGGATTGAGAATGGAAAATGGAAGCGTTATTGTCGTGGCGTCATGCAATGACGGTACCATGCAATGACGGCGCCATGCAATGACGGCGCCATGCAATGACGGCGCCATGCAATGACGGCGCCATGCAATGACGGCGCCATGCAATGACGGCGCCATG
>CANFUF010000011.1 GCA_947450095.1 Roseiflexaceae bacterium | reverse complement strand
ACTGCTTTCATATCACGCCTTTACTCAAATCACGCCCCTTCGCGTGATTCGATAATCGTACGTCCTAGTTCCAAAATCAGGGCTAGTTCTTGTTCAGATTGCTCTTTTTGCCGTAAATATTTTTCGAGCGCCACCATAGGCGTCGGAATATCGTCACTGCGCATATTATCAACAATCCGGCCTTCTTTTTGTGCGGGCGTTTCAATGATAATCCGAGCCACGTGCGCCACCCCAGCGAGTTCGAGGAGCTGCCGAATTTGCCGTTCGCTCACCAATGATTTTTGAGCAGGTGCAACGGTGATTTCGAGTTTAACGATGGCATCGGTCAGGGTTTTGCGGCTTATCGCTAACTCGATCCGCTCCATCGGCGTATCACCACTTTGTTGCACATCGACAGTTATTTCAATAAACGGCCGACTGGCTAACGGCACAAATTCCCAGGTGGTCTGTTTACTGTCAAACGCCACTAGCACACATCCTTTGGCTTCGTTGATTTCGCCGAAGTCGATGCGCTCGATGCTCCCCGAATAGACTACCGGCGGCGATTGGCGCAGGCATTGGTGTTTATGTACGTGCCCGAGCGCCACATAATCGACGCCTATCGGGGTCAACACCGATTGGGGCAGTTGGATTTCACGTCCCAGCGTTAATTGTTTTTCAAAACCAGACACTGCACCAGCAACGGTGCCATGATAACTGACGATAATCGGGCGCTGGGGATCTTCGGCGAGCAGGATATCGGTTTGATCGGCGATATAGGCTTCGACGACCCGCAAAATCTCGGCTTCTTGCTCACTCAACCCCACCACGCGCAGGGCATCGTTGTTACTCAAAAACACTTCGCGCATAATCCATGGCATTGCAATAATCGCTAACGCGCCGTTGGTGGTCTGATAGCGATACACAGCCGGCTTGCGGGCAATGTCGACACCAGCAAATTGCAAACCTTCGTAGACACTCACTGAGTTAGCTGAATCACGCCCCGGTGCCACGTCGTGATTGCCTACCACCATCAACACCGGGATTTTGTGGGCATGCAACCGGCGAATCCGCTCAGCGAATTCGCGTTGCAAGCGGGGCGGGGGATTGCGGGTTTTGAACATGTCGCCCGCAATCAACACTAAATCAACCCCGGCAGCCAAGCCAATATCGATGGCTTGGTCGAACGATGCCAAAAAATCTATCAACCGCGTATGCATGCCACGCGTTACATCAAAATGACCGTAATTTTCGACCCCAATATGCAAATCAGCGATATGTAATACTCGCACCATCGTCGCCTCACTTTCGTTACTTGTATTCTAAAGTGCCTTGTAGCAATCGTCAACGCCCCAAAGTTATCCACAAAATGTGGATAACTAAAATTATCCCACATTATCGCAAATTGGCGTCCTAATGCGCCAAAACACGGTTCTCGGTGGATGTGTAAAATGTGGATAACTAAACTATCCCACATTATCCCACCTATGCGATTAGACTGCCCAAAACACGGAGTATCCCACATTTACCCACAAGTTTAATCACAAAAAAGTTATCCACATATCCCACATAAAATTGTGGATAACTAGTGGATTGAGTGCGTATAGGTCGTGGATAACCACAGTATCCCACATTAAATGTGGGATACTGTGGGATTTGTGGGTATACCCACAAAGCGTGATAAAATGCATCTATATGCGAAAAGGAGGCCTTATGCAGTTACGTATCGGGCATATTTACCCAGCCCAAATGAATATCTATGGTGACCGCGGGAATATCATCGCCTTACAACAGCGTTGTGCCTGGCGCAACCTCGCATACGAGGTCACTGCCATCCAGCCTGGCATGCAGGTTGACTGGGCGAGCTACGATATTTGTTTTTTTGGGGGTGGCCAAGATAGTGGGCAATCGCTCATCGCCGACGATTTTGTCAACCGCCACGGGATCAATTTATGTGCGGCGCTCCGCGATGGCCTAGTGATGCTGGCAATCTGTGGTGGCTATCAGCTGTTGGGGAATTATTTTTTGACCCATACCGGCGAAAAACTGCCCGGCATCGGCGCCCTCGACGTGCATACCATCGGTGGCACCAAACGCCTGATCGGCAATCTGGCCGTACAAACCGATTTACCGATTGCGCCGCAAACCTTGATTGGCTTCGAAAATCATAGTGGGCGTACCTATGTGGGCAGCGGCGCCCGCCCGCTGGGACGGGTCTTGGCGGGGGCAGGCAACAACGGCGAAGACGGTAGTGAGGGTGCCCACGTCTACAATACCTTTGGCTGCTACCTGCATGGCTCACTATTACCCAAGAACCCTCACTTTGCCGATTACCTCATCACCCAGGCGCTTGAACGGCGCTACGGCAGCGTCAGCCTACCACCACTCGACGATACAAGTGAACGACATGCCCACGACGTGATGCTGGCCCGGACGGTGTCACAAAAATAATCCCGGTGCCACAAAAAATCAGGGGGCGGCACGTGATGTGCCACCCCCTGATTCGTCTATTTACCGCTTAGGCTTCGTAGCGTCGCACAATCAGTGCCGAATTATGCCCACCGAGGCCAATTGAATTGGACAAGGCGATGCGTACATCGGCGTGGCGAGCCACACCTGGCACATAATCGAGGTCACAATCGGGGTCTGCTTCTACCAGATTCAACGTAGGATGCACCACACCGTGCTGCACACTCAAGGCAGCGATGATGCATTCGACGGCGCCGGCAGCGCCCATCATATGCCCCAACATTGATTTGGAAGAGTTGACCAGCATTTGATAGGCGTGGTCACCAAAGACAATTTTGATGGCGCGGGTTTCGGCCATGTCATTGAGTGGCGTACCCGTACCGTGGGCATTGACGTAATCAACGGTGAGGGGATCGATGCCTGCTTTACGGATGGCCATTTTCATGGCCCGCGCCGGACCAGCACCATCATCACCAGCAGCAATCATGTCTTTGGCATCGTTGCTGTTGCCGTAGCCAATCACCTCGGCGATGATGGGGGCACCACGGCGTAAGGCATGCTCGAGTTCTTCGAGGATGAGCGCGCCGGCGCCTTCGGAGAGCACGAAGCCGTCGCGGCGGGCGTCGAATGGCTTACAGGCCGCAGCCGGGTTTTCGTTGTCACCAGCGAGACCACGCATATTGGTAAACGACGACACAATCACTGGTACGATTGGTGATTCGGCACCGCCTGTAATAATCACATCGGCGTCATCACGGCGGATGGTTTCGAAGGCTTCGCCGATATTATGGCCACCCGTCGAACAAGCCGCCACAATCGCCATATTGGGTCCGAGGGCGCCGGTTTGGATGGCGATATAGCCCGACGCCGCGTCGTCAATCATGTTGGCGATCAGGGTAGGGGCGACACGGCGCGTCCCTTTGTCACGCAGGATTTCGACGTTTTCACCAATTAAATCAATCCCACCGGCACCAGTACCATAAATCACACCGAGGCGTTCACGGTCCATCGTGGTGGGGTCGAGTTGGGCGTTACGCAACGCCTCGAGGCTGGCGTTGAGGGCATAGCGCACGTATTGCGATGCGCGCCGGGCTTCACGGGGGTCAATCGCCGCATCAAGCACAAAGTTTTGGACTTCGCCGGCAATCCGCACAGCGTAGCCACTTGCATCAAATCGAGTAATCGGGCGCACACCACTCTGACCGGCACACAAGGCCTGCCAAGTGGTCGCCATGTCATTGCCTAACGGCGTCACCGCCCCGACTCCAGTAATTACCACACGTCGCATAAATAAGGCCTCGTTTAGGCAGTGAGCGATGCGGAAGCATCGTTTTCTGATGGATACAATAATTTGACAATTTCGACATCAGACAGGCTCAAGGTTTGTACTTGGCTGTTGATGCGGCGAATCAAGCCGGTCAACACTTGTTTGGGGCCAAGCTCGATAAAGGTCTCGACGCCGTGTTCGACCATGGTATGGACGCTATTGGTCCATTGCACGGGACGGGTCAATTGACCATTAAGCTCGTGACGCAGTTCTTCGACGGAATTAAGCATTTGGGCGCTGATATTGGCAATCAACGGCACAATTGGTGGGCGCATGTTGACATGGCTCAACAATTCAGAAAAGTGCACCGAGGCTTGTTGCATCAACGGGGAATGCGAGGCAATCGATACGGCCAAGCGTTGCACCAGTTTGGCACCACGGGCTTTGGCCAAATCCATGGCCCACAACAAGGCACCCACTTCACCAGACAGCACCGTTTGGCCAGGTGAATTGGAGTTCGCCATGGTCACGACGCCGTGGGATTGTGATTCGTCGACCACGGCCTGCAGCTGTTGTTCGTTCAAGCCAATCACTGCAGCCATGCCACCGGGGCGCTCGATGGAAGATTCTTTCATCAAGCGGCCGCGTTCACGTACCAGCAACAAGGCTTCTTCGAATTCGAGGGCGCCAGCCGCAACCATAGCAGTAAACTCACCGAGGCTATGTCCAGCCACCATGGCAGGTAATATATTGATACCGAGGGGGTTGAGACGCTCACGCAAGGCATCGAGACAAGCGATACTTACCGCCAAAATCGCTGGTTGCGCATTCATCGTATCATCGAGCTCACTTTGCGGTCCCTCAAAGCAGAGCGTGGTAAGTGAAAACCCAAGAACCTCATCTGCACGATCAAAAATACGCCGCGCCGCCGGTGAAACGTTGTACAACAAACGCCCCATCCCCACGTACTGCGATCCTTGGCCTGGGAATACCAATGCGATGCGGTTTTTGATTGTTTGCAATAATTCCAACGTCAATCCTCCTCATACATGACAACGGCCAGGCGCCAATCGCCGACCATCGTGGTCACATTGCCTTTTCATTAAGACACAGTTGGATACTCGTAGTATACACGAAAATAATCTACTATATATCATCGTTGTGTTAACAATGCGTGAACTACCGCATATATCTGTTGAATTGGCACATTGTGCTGCGTCGCAGCTGCGGCACAATCAGCATATTCGGGAGCGCCACTCACCGCATCACCCTGCCATATTTTGTGCTTGACCCGAATATCACCATAGGGCGTAGTCACCGTGGTAAATGACCGCTCGGCCACATGGCGTTCGACGATTTGACGGCGCATGCCGAGGGTACTGGTTTGGCGCATAATCGTGTCGACTAACGCCGCTTCGTGGGGCTCGTCGCATAGCACCGACAACATGATGGCGGCACGACTTTTTTTCATCACAATCGGCGTTTGCCAGACGTCACGCGCCCCTTGGTGCATCAACAACTCACACACATATGCCAATTGCTCAGCCGTTTGATCATCAATGTTACATTCCAGTTGGATGACGGTATCGACGGGAGTGGCAGTATCGCCCAACCAGACGCGCAAGGCGTTGGGACGTTCGCTTTTTTTGCGACCAAAACCGTACCCCACCCGGGTGACGTGCATGGCTGGCCGCCGGAATTCTGCCAAGGTGGCCACGATTGCTGCCCCCGTGGGGGTCACCAATTCAAACGTGGCGGCATCGGGGATAATCGGCGCCTGCACCGCACTCAAAATATTGAGCGTGGCCGGCGCCGGCACGGGCAATTCGCCATGCGCTGCCCGCACCCAGCCGTTGCCCAACGGCAATGGCGAGGCGTAGACTTTTTCAATCCCCAACAAATAAAGTCCAGCAGCCACCCCTACAATATCGACAATCGCATCAAGCGCGCCTACTTCGTGGAAGTGGACATCGTTGGGGGTGACGCCATGCACCTTGGCTTCAGCTTCGGCTAAGGTGGTAAACATCGCCACCGCATCGCGTTTGACCCGCTCGGGGAGTTGGGCTTGGCTGATGATTTGATTGACATCGTGCAAATGGCGATGGGTGGTCTGCTCGGGGGCCTCGACATACATTTGCGTGCCCGCCAACCAGCTGCGCATTTCGGCACGGGCCTCGATCTGCCAGCCTGGCACGGCCAGACCGTCGAGCATAGTACGTAATGCAGCTACATCAAGCCCCACGTCACATAAGGCGCCGAGGGTCATATCACCACTGATACCCGAAAAACAATCAAAATAAAGCACACGCGCCATAGATTCCTCCGGTATTTCCGTGTGGCATACCACACGCGGTAGCCAACATGCTATTATCAGCATACGCATGATTTTGCGCACAATACTGCGCAATAATCTGCATGATATCCATCTCAACGGAGGCTGATATGCCCACCATTCCTACGTCATTCTATGCGACTGCCGACATTTTGACCATGTTGGGGATTGACCCCAACCAACAATATATCCCCGTACGCCACGTGTTGCGCAGTGTGGGGTTGGCGCCTACGAGTTACGAACGGGCCCTGCGGCGCATCCCCGTGCTGGCCGCTGGCCTCAAACCCCTCTGGATTCACGATGAGCACGGCAATCGCCTACCAGCACTCTGCTTGCGGGTCGATTTGGTGCCGTTATGGTTGAGCATGCTCCCCAGCAAACCAGGCAGTTTGCTGGCCCAATGGCAAATCGAAGTCGCGTCGGTGTTGTGGCAACAATTCAAACCCAACGGCGCCACCACCCAAGATGTCTTTGTGGGGGCACGTTATCAACAAGACAACCTCGACCAAGCCTATGTACAAGCCCAAGAAATCGCCGCAGTGGCACGCCATCAACTGCTCGGTGAGCGCGAACTCGACGCCCAAATCGCCCAACACGAATCGCAAACTGCTGCCCATCTTAGCGACGACGGTGCCACTCAATTGGTACAAATGACCCGCCAAACCGCCATGACCTCGGCCACCTTGCGCAAACGCAACGACTACTTGGGGATTTTTGTGGGACTAGTGCGGGTCTTCCAGATCCATTCCCTCCGCGCCATGCCCCCTTCACGCCTCCATGCCGCACTCACGTGGCTGGAGCGCTGGCAAAGCGATTTGCTCGATGAAATCACCGCCGATGAATCCAAAGAATAAACGCACCGCCACCACCGAGCACCGCATTACTTTTGGCGATGAACCCGCGCCAATTCATCTCGAGCGGCTTGCTCGCGCTCGACATGATCGGCCGTCGCCGTCACGATAATGTCACGGACGGCAGCAGGGGTATCGACAATCCGCAACAACGCGAGTTCAGCTTCGCTCAACATGCGGCGTTCCACAGCATTGGTGCGCAACCATTGCAGTAACCCCTGCCAATACTGAGAATCGTACAAAATGATGGGAAAGTTATGGACTTTGCCTGTTTGGACCAAGGTAATCGCTTCAAACAACTCGTCGAGGGTGCCAAATCCGCCGGGGAAAAAGACAAACGCCGTGGCATATTTCACTAGCATCGTTTTGCGTACAAAAAAATAACGGAACTCGAGTGATTGACTGACATAGGGATTGACATGCTGTTCAAAGGGCAATTCGATGTTGAGCCCTATTGACGGTACCCCCGCCAAACGCGCCCCTTGGTTACCGGCTTCCATCACACCGGGGCCACCGCCAGTAATGATGGCGTAGCCCGCTTCACCAATCAAGCGGGCCGTATCAACGGTGGCTTGATAGAGGTCGTCGTCACTTTTGATGCGCGCCGACCCAAACAGCGTCACCGCCGGGCCAAGGTTCGCCAAATCATCGAAGCCGGCCACAAACTCACTCATGATGCGTAACACCCGCCAGGTATCGGTGCGATTAAAGGGCCGGCTTTCGTGGGGGGCCAATAAGAGTTGTTCATCAGCAGTGGAATGGTCGTTACTCATCTTTTTTCCTTAAAAACAAAAAGCTGCGTTAGGAATCTGACGCCACAATCAGACGTAATCCGGCGATGAGGCGTTGCACACCGAGGGAAAGTCGGGGTTCGGCCACCAAACACGACAGCACCACAAAACACCCTTGGTCATAACCAAAGAAAAATCCTGGGTGGACAAAGACGCCGGCGTCGAGCAACTGCAGCACCACCGCTTCTTCGTCTTGAGTCGTCAGCACTTCGATAAATAGATAATACCCTGCGTCAGGGGCACGCACCCGCACACAATCGACATCCGCCAGCAGATTCATGACGGTGGCGATATTTTTTTGAATAACCAGCCGTTGCTGCACCACAAAATCGTGACCACGGTGCATAATCGTTGGCAACATAAATTGCGTCAAGGCATTGGCACCGAGCAAGGTATCATTGAGGACTTCGAGGCGGTCGGTGTATTGACGGGCCGGCGGATTCACCACCGCCCAGCCTAGTTTTAAATCAGGCAACGCAAACATTTTTGAAATGCCGTTGAGGGTAAAAATCGGCAGTTGGGGCATCAAAGCGGCCAATGGGGGGACATGGGGGATGGTGTAGGGCATTTCGGCAAAAACTTCATCGCAAATAATCGGTAGCCCCAGCCATTGCAACACCGGAATCGCTTGCTTGACCACCATACCGGTGGGGTTGTGGGGCGATACAATCAACACCGCGCGGGTACGCTCGTCACTAAGGCGGGCAAGTTGCCACGGGTCAATGCGCCAGCCTCGTTGCGGGTCAAGGGGATAGCTCCGCAATTCAATGCGGAACATTTCGGCCAAATATTCAAACAACGGATAGGAAATCTGCGGTGCGAGCACGTTATCGCCGGGATTGGTCAGCAAGGCAAACAAGAGGGCGTAGGCTTCGCTGGTGCTGGCGGTCACAAAAATATCTTGGGCGGGGTCAAGAACCAGCGCCGGTGTGCGTTGGGCATAATAATCGGCAATCGCCTGGCGGGCCGGCAATAAACCACGGGGATTGGGTTGGTAGCGCCGCGTCTGCCAATAGGGGGCAGCCGCATCAGCCAAAATATCGGCGGGAAAGAGCAACCCATTCGTGGTTGGATTGCTCGTGGTTAAATCGATGTAATCGGTGATTTGTTGCCGGCGGAGTTCAATCGGGTTGGCGGTGAGGTCTGCATCAGCCAAAAAACCTGGCATTTTCGATCCTTTGTCTACCGATTTACCGTGTAATCATATTGTACCGTGAGTTTGATTTCACACAAAAAATCATGACTATGAGTCGATGGTGTTACCCACGCTACAGCCAACATGCAGGGTATCGCGCGGGTGCGGCACACGTACGCCGTCGCTACGTACGCACTTCTTGCGCCGAATTCGCTAGACAAAAGCGGCGAATCAGAAGATTATCAGCAAAAACGCTGATTACCGCCGTGCATAAACGTTGACGGTCGGTAATTGATAATGCTACAATGGTATGTAATTGCACAGTAATGCTTTGTTGTGTTCACATTTTCACTCTGTATGTAGGATAGAGTTGACAGCATGGATCAAGACACACGCCCCCGTGACCCCCGCCGCGGCACCACTGACCGTGCCAACGCCGAAACAAGCCAATCAACCCCATTGCGGATTCGTCAGCGTGATTTACTCAAAAACCGTACTACCCGTTCTAACGCCAATTCATACCTCGACAAATTATTGCAAACCGTTACCACAACGGTCAGTGGGTATGGCCAGACCGCGCCTATCGCCACATCCGGTGTCATTTATGATCGTTGCGTTTCACTCGTCCAATCACTGGGCGACCCTGACAGTCCCGCACACATCCATGCACCGGAAGAATTAGTGTCACTAGGAACCGCTGCACTCCCGGCACTCTTCAATGCCCTTAACCCTGAAGGTCCTTGGTTAATTGCCTATCGAGCCGCCGAAATCCTCGGTGAAATCGGTGATCGCCGGGCTGCCCAACCGTTGATTAATGCGCTGAGCCACCCCAACAGCAACGTACGTTGGAGTGTGGTGCGGTCATTGTCGGTAGTCGGCAATACGCGAGCCTTGTTTGCCTTACGCAAAATTGCCCGTGACGATCGTAGCAAAACGACGTGGGGCGAATCTATTGCGGGTGTAGCCCAAAGTGCCATCGATCAAATGCAAGGTAACAACCTGTTTGTTAAAGCGATGGACATCCTCAAGACGGCAGTGTCGACGGTCGTATTGCTGTTGGCGCTCGTTTTGGCATGGAATGTACTTGAACGGGTACGGAGTGAAGTCAGCACGATTGGGGTCAAACCAACAGCCACGGCCACAACCACCACCGATGGCGCCCTCAACCCTGCGCCCCAAGCAACACCGACTGTCGATAGTTTGGTACCGACACAAGTAATCGCCCAGACAACCGTCACCGGCATCATTATCAATCCTGGTAACGTACGGAGCCAACCTGCCATTCAAACCAATAATGTGGTTGGTCAAGTCGTTGACAACGATGAAATCATCTATTTAGCCACGACGCCCGATCGCACATGGTTCAAAATCAAACTTGGCGCCAAACGTGCGGCAACATCGTCGATTAGTTCGAGTGATGGTGCTGGTTGGATTAATCAGTCATTGGTCAATGCCCCAGATACCGCACTTCCCATTGAAGATATTCAATTACCCACCCGCATACCGGCGATGACCACAACTGCTAGTGCCACACCGAAAAGCACTGCCGCTGCTGCATCGACGGCTGCACCTGGTGCAGAAACAGCTACTGTTGCTCCTGTGGCCAATACCACTGCTACTGTAGATCCATTGTTGCCGGCAACTCCCACACCGTAGATATTGCCGAAAGGTGCTGTCGTGGTACGTTTTTTTCGTGTCGTGTTTTTAATGTTGGCGATTCTTGCAATTGTGGCTACTGCGGTAGTCATGCTTGTCTCTGCCGAAATCCGGCGTCCAGGTGGCTCAGACGATACTCCGCTGGAATTCGTTGTTTCCAAAGGTGAAACAACCTATTCTATTGCGACTCGGCTCGCCGACCAAAAACTCATCCGGCAACCGTTGTTGTTCGTGGCATTAGCACGCATACAACAACTCGACAGTAAATTACAAGCGGGTAATTTTTTGTTACGCCAAAACATGACAATGAATGAACTCATGGTAGCGTTACAACAAAGCCGCGTCAAAGAAGTACAAATCACCATCATCGAAGGTATGCGGATCGAAGAAATTGCCGCCGTTGTCGGTAATTCTGGTGTACTTGCCGTCGATGAACAGACAGCACTCGCCGCATTCCAATCAGCAGATCGCTTCCGCAAAGGGCATATTTACCTCAGTAGTATCCCCGAAGGGGCAAGCCTCGAAGGATACTTATTCCCTGATACCTACCGCATCAATGAAACCGCAAGCATCACCGATGTAGTTGGGTTGCTTCTAGGCCATTTTGATGAACAATACGCCACCATCGAACACGAAGTCCAAATCCCGGGTGCATCTGTTCACCAAATCGTCACGATGGCCTCAATTATCCAACGCGAAGCAACCCGTCAAGACGAAATGGCGCTGGTGTCAGCAGTGTTTTGGAATCGCCTCAAACCAGAAAATGCCGGTGAAACGGGTGGCGGCAAATTGCAATCGGACCCTACCGTACAATACATCCTCGGCACAAGTGCCAATTGGTGGCCGAAGCTTGATAATCTCACCAATGATCAAATCAATGCAGCCCCAGGACCATACAACACCCGTGTCCAAAATGGGCTACCACCAGGTCCCATTAGCACGCCTGGATTAACGGCACTCCGTGCCGCAGCCCGCCCCGATGCAACGTCCAATTATCTCTATTTTGTGGCCTCATGTGATACTCCCGGCAAACATAACTTTGCAAGTAGCTACAAAGAATTTTTGGCATTTGAACAAAAGTATCTCGCCTGTCAACCATAGGTCGGAGTTTCCATGTCAACACCACCCATACGCATTGCCGGAGTTATCGGTGATCCGGTAGCACATAGTAAATCACCTGCCATGCACAATGCTGCCTTTGCGTACTTTGGCTTACCAGCCCAATACGAACGCTGGCACACGCCGCTCGCTGAACTCCCGGACCGCATCAATTCACTCCGCGCTCCACATATGTACGGAGCCAATGTCACCCTACCGCACAAATTAGCCATTTTGCCCCTGCTCGACGAAATCGATGATATTGCCAGTCAAATTGGTGCAGCCAATACCATCATTCGCCTGCCAGATGGCCGCCTGCGTGGCACCAATACTGACGCACCTGCATTTCTCCAAGAAATTACTGATGTCTGCCACCTGAATCCCAAGGGACTTGAAACTGTGATCCTCGGCGCAAGTGGTGCTGCGCGCGCCGCCGCCTTTGCCCTCGCTCATGCCGGCGCCGCTCGAATCACTATCATCAATCGCACCATCGAACGCGCCGAAGAATTATTGGCCGATGTGCTCTATACCCTCGACTCAGACCCAATCATGACATTTGCCACACCCGATGCCCCTGACCTCGAAGAAATCATTGGGTCGGCCACATTGATTGTCAACGCAACCACGCTTGGGTGGCATGGCAACGAAACTCCGCTCCCGGCTCGATTCCTCAACAACCAGATGACCGTCTACGACATGGTCTATCGTCCTACCCAACTCTTGGCTGACGCCAAAGCCTGTGGTGCCCAAGGCTATGATGGACTCGGGATGTTAGCCCGTCAAGCAATGCTCGCGTTTCATCATTGGACCGGTCTTACCCCGCCATTTGAACTGATGCGTGATGCATTACTCAATACCATGTAACGATTTCCTTCAAATCACCACACAATAAACGCAAACAACATCCCCCGTAACATTGTACGGGGGATGTTGCTATACCACTAAATTGTTCCACGTGAAACAATTAGCCGACGAATGGCGATCCCACAGCAAGGTAGCGGAACCCTTGGTCGGTCAATTCGGCATAATCGGGAATCATGCGGCGACCATCAATCACCAAATAGGGGTTTTGGGCATTCAGTTCAATGGTGCGTGACAAACCGCGAAACTCTTCCCAGTCGGTCGCGATAAACAACGCATCGGTAGCGTGCAATGCGCTTTTGACCGATTCGTGATAGCTAATCTTTTCAAACAAGGGGTTTTTGACCGGGTCGTATGCATGCCGTGCTTCTGTCATCGCCATCGGATCATAGACGTGGATTGATTTTACGCCACGACCAAGTAACCCCTCGATAACTTTCATCCCCGAAGAATCGCGGATGTCGTTGGTGCGTTGTTTGAAGGCGACACCCAATACAGCAACTGTTTTATTGGCAAACGAAAAGTCTGCTTCTTGTTCGGCACGGTCTAACAAGTAGACCTTTTGGTATTCGTTGATGTCGTAGACTGACTGGAGTAATTTAGCGTCTTGGTCACGCGAAGTCAATTGGTAAATTAGCGATTGGACATCTTTGCCGAAGCAAGAACCGCCTGCACCAATCCCCACATACGAGCCCCACGTGCTAATCCGACCATCGGCAGTAACGCCACGTTTGAGATCTTCCATACGCACATTGGGGAAGGTTTCACCCAAACGGGCACCGACACCATTCCAAAACGAGACGTAGGTTAAGAGCAACGTGTTGGCGACATATTTGATGGCTTCAGCAGTTTCGGGAGTGGTTTCGATGTAGCGGATGCGGACATGATTGACGAATTGCGAATAAATGCGGCGCAAAATCCGGAAATCAGCGTCGCTATCGGCACCAACCACGACACGATCAGGGCGGCGGGATTTTTCGACGGCATCACCTTCGGGGAGAAATTCGGGATTTGATGCCACCCCAATATTGGGGACACCATGTTTGTTGAGGACCCCTTCAAGGGCGCGGGCAGTGCCAATTGGCACCGTGCTTTTGTTGATGACGACCACACGCCGTTGGTCAACCCGCTTGGCCAACAATTCAGCGAGATATTCTACGGCGGCAAAATAATAGCTGAGATCAGATGACCCATCTGGATTGGGAGGAGTCGGTAAACAAAGGAAGATGGCGTCTGCGCCCTCGATATGAGGGGTAATATCTGTAGTAAAAAACAGATAGCGATTGAGTGTTTCGGCAATGACGGCGGGTAAGCCTGGTTCATTGATGAAACGTTCAATTTCTTCTATTTTCCCTGTTTGATAGGCCGCAATCCGGACTGGATTAATATCGTATGCATAGACTTCATGGCCGTATTCCGAACACACGGCAGCATGACAAAGTCCAACGAATCCAGTACCCACAACAATGATTTTCATAATACCTCGTACAAAAAATAGTTATTGACGTTGTTGCAACACTTCACGCAGTACAGAAATACACAATGCGTTTTCCGCTGGTGTACCAAACGAAATACGGATAATGCCTGGCAATCCCCAGGCACCAAGCCCATTAATCGCAATTCCACGCTCCGCCATGGCACGCACGATTTGGGCATCACTTCCTTCACCACCGATTGGTACGGCAATGAAGTTTGTTTCGCTGGCAAAAGGGGTCAATCCGAGGGCGCTGAGTTCATGTTGGAAATAAGCCCGTGATTGATTGGCATGAAGTTGGCTGGCAGTGACATGTTCAGTGTCGGTCAAGGCTGCTACACCAGCGACCATCGCCAGACAATTGACATCAAACACGGGGCGAGCGCGGCTAATATAGTCAAGCATATCGGGGTCTGCAACTGCGTACCCGAGACGAAGGCCTGCTAATCCATATATTTTGGCAAAAGTCCGCAACACAAGGATGTTTTTGCGGCCATTACGGATTTCGGCGATCATGTCTGGGAAGTCGGAGCGCGTCGCATATTCGATATAGGCTTCGTCTACCACCACCAACACACTATCTGGCACTCGTGCCAAAAATCGTTGCATTTCGGCAGCGCCATTGGTCACGCCAGTGGGGTTATTGGGGTTGCAAATCAGTACCATTTTTGTATTTGCGGTAATGGCGTCGGCCATAGCATCGAGATCATGGGCACCATTGATTAATGGAATTCGTTTTTGGACGGCATCCATCAATTGGGTGCGAATATAGTAACTAATAAATGTACCGTTGGCCATCACGACTTCATCACCAGGATTCAAATAGACCAACGCAGTCAAGAGGATGAGTTCGTCTGAACCATTGGCACAGAGCACCATATCGGGAGTCACGCCGAGCTGGGTAGCCAATGCGGCACGCAATTGCATCGTATTGGGGTCGGCATAGCGATGCATATTAGTGATAGCATCTTGGACCGCAGCCATCGCTTTGGGTGATGCACCGAGGGGGTTTTCGTTGGCAGATAAGCGAGCCACCACCGGAACCGGGGGCGCATTATGGCGCGCGGATCGCATCGACGAAAGGGCTGCTATCGCAGGTTTCTTTTGCATAGGACTCGCTCCAATCAACATATCACGGTCATTCATGTACCGTATATAATACACCATTCGCTATTTCGTACCGCGTATTCGCAGATTTCTCATCAAAACGCAAGGGTTTTCAATATCATTTAGGCATTATACCATGCTCCCTCCTGATAAATTTCTTACGCTTGCATGTTGTGAAAAATAGTGCTATGCTTTTTTTGTGTTTGTATTGCACATATTTTTGCATTTATTGTGCGATTTCAGGAGGGATTCGGTGAATCGTACCATCACTCCACCCGACGTTGTAGTCCGGCGATTACCGCTCTATGCCCGCAGTCTGCGTTATTTACTGCGCGATGGCATCAACTCTGTTTCGTCGCAAGAACTCGGCGAGCGGATCAATGTGACTGCTGCGCAGATTCGTAAAGATTTGTCGTATTTTGGTGAATTCGGCAAACAAGGCATCGGATATGACGTCGAACGATTGCTCGATCAAATCGAGCATATCCTTGGATTAGACCGCGCCTGGGCCGTAGCGCTGATTGGTGCCGGTCAGCTCGGTGAGGCCATTATTCGCTATGAAGGATTTCGTGAGCAGGGGATTCATATTGCGGCGGTATTCGACGCAAGTCCCGACAAAGTGGGGAAGTCGGTCAACGGCATAGTGATTACCCATAGTGACGACATTGCCCAGATTATCCCACAGCGCAATATCGAAATGGCGATTATCGCAGTACCCGCAGATCGCGCCCAACAAGTCGCAAATGTGCTCGTCAAAGCAAAAGTGCGTGCATTATTAAGCTACGCACCGACGGTGTTACAGGTACCAGACGGTGTTTGGGTGCGCTATATTGACCCAATTACGGTGTTGCATAGTATGACGTTTTATTTGTCACGCGACGACAATCGCTAATTACGTCTTATTTTTCGTCAACAAACCAAGAGCGCGCCGAATGTATGATGCGGCGCGCTCTTGGTTTATTACACCGATATTTTTATTGCACTCTTATTGCGTTTGGTTGGTTGCGTGGTGACCAAAAAGCGATCAATTGTTGCCATCGTATGCGTGCGGGTTGCCCCACTGAGATCATCGCTTGCGCTAGCCCATACCCCAACCTCAAATACGATAAATTCACCTTCCATACCAATAACCGATACGGTCGGTAGTGGTTCATTGGCCACATGAGGCGTACGGCGCAACACATCAGTCAAATCACGCACAATCGTTTCGATGTCGATATTGCGTTCGAGCGTAATGCGGATAGCAATCCGCCGCAACCCTGCCCGGGTGTAATTGATGATGGGGCTATTCGTGATAACACTACTGGGTATTTCAACAATAATGCCATCTTCACGCCGCAAAATCGTCATATGCAACCGTAATGCTGTCACCAAACCCCGCATCGACCCTAATTGCACATCATCGCCGACATGGTATGGGCGATGATAGAGAATCATCACGCCGGCAGCATAGTTTTTGATGGTATCTTGTAAGGCAAAGCCCACAATGATACTCGTAATTCCAAGCCCAGCAACAAAGCTCGAAGCCGCGGTCACCCAACCAGCTTGCGCCAATGCAATCGCCACACCCAATAACAACACTACTGCATTAATAATACTGGCAGCCACCGTCGCAATTTCGATTGGCATCCCCATCCGCATGACCCCAACGTGCACAACCGTGCGCACCCGCCGCGCCAACACAATGGTCGCCAACACAATACCAACCACCAATAATATGGTGGGA
The DNA here is from genome assembly GCA_947450095.1 of Roseiflexaceae bacterium. Taxonomy (GTDB): domain Bacteria; phylum Chloroflexota; class Chloroflexia; order Chloroflexales; family Roseiflexaceae; genus UBA965. The sequence goes on along the minus strand of CANFUF010000011.1, from coordinate 33,910 downwards.
ATACTCGCAATAATCATTGCAATCGCATCTTGCATATGTCACTACTCCCCATAATTCAACACACACTGTTTTCCTGTTTGGTATAGTGTATCATTGCTTACACATGATTGGAAAATATGCACTGCTAAATACGCTAATCTTAAAAACATGCTGCAATTATTTGCTCAATTATACAAATTTGTGACTTTGCTGAATATTCTTCGCTGATTGACTATAATAGAAGTAGTACCGTGTCGAAGTCGATACAGAAAAAGGTGTATGCATGCCAGTGGACGATGCAACGTTCCGCAAGACGATGGGAAGTTTTGTTAGTGGAGTCACCGTGGTTACCACGGTCTATGATAATGTACGCTATGGGATGACAGTGAGTTCGTTTTGTTCACTATCACTCCAACCACAACTATTGCTCGTATGTCTCAATAGCACCTTACCGACCTACAACGCTATTCTCAAATCAGGGAAATTTGGCGTGAGTATTTTGGCGGCCCATCAAGCGCACCTCTCGCAACGCTTTGCCAGCCGTGACATCGATAAATTTGCCGATGTTGCCTGGAGTAGCGGTGCACTCGGTATGCCATTACTTGATGATTGTTGTACGACAATCGAATGCAATCTTGCCCATGTCTTACCCGGTGGAGATCATGCCATCATTGTTGGGGCATTGATGAATGCCACCACCAGCGCCCATGAACCGCTCGTTTATGCCCAAGGAGCATATCGACAACTCGTATGAACAGTGAGCGCATCGTGGTATCGGCCACGCACCCAGACCCCGTCGCAATCGCCCACGCAGCGGCGATTATTCGGCGTGGTGGGGTCGTCGCAATGCCAACCGAAACCGTCTACGGTCTCGCTGGCGATGCCCGCAACCCACAGGCGGTGCAAGCAATTTTCACCGCCAAGGGGCGCCCTGCCAACGATCCACTCATCGTGCATATTGCCGATTATGCCCAACTCGTTGGTGTGGTCGGCCAGTTACCGACCACATTTGCCTTACTAAGCGAAGCTTTTTGGCCGGGGCCATTGACCATGCTCGTCCCCAAACACCCCGACCTCGACCCGGCCATTACTGCGGGACGAGAAAGTGTAGCAGTGCGGATGCCCCGCCATGCCGTGGCCTTGGCGTTGATTCGCGCGAGTGATTGCCCCTTGGTGGCCCCTTCGGCCAATTTGTTTTCGCGCCCAAGCCCCACCAATGCCGATCATGTGCTCAATGATTTGGCTGGGCGCATCGATGCGGTGCTCGATGCGGGGAGTACATCCATTGGGGTAGAATCAACGATTATTGACCTGACCTGCACGCCACCCCGCATCTTGCGCCAAGGGGGGGTACCCGCCGAACAACTGGCCACCGTGCTGGGTGATGTCACCGTACACACGGCAGTTGTCGGTGATAGTGATGCGGCGCCGGCGCCAGGGATGTTGCTCAAACACTATTCACCACGGGCGCCAGTAACGATTTTTCGCGGTACGACGCCTACAATCCAGACACACATCGTCACCATGTCTCAACAAAACCCCACACTGGCGTGGCTTTGTTATGACGACGATGTTGCGGTGGCAACGCAGGCACAGATTCCCTATGCCACACTCGGCGCACGGGACAACGGTGCCATGGTAGCGACACGCTTGTTTGCGGCTATTCGTGAGCTCGACGCACTAGCGGTCACGCAGATTGTCACCAGCGAACCGCTGGGTGGTGGTGTGGCAGCTGCAGTGCGCGATCGCGTGTTCCGAGCCGCCGAAGGACGAGTTGTTACACTGTCGTTGGTATGACGCTATTACAAATAATGACCTTGTGATAACACAATTACCACAATCATATGCTATACTTTGCAGAATAATTTATACAAGGAGGTACGCATGATGTGGTTGCGGCGACTCCTCGGCGGCGGGAATACCAATGACAGTCGAATTTTGCACCTCTATGTGGAGTGCAATAATTGTCATACCCCTGTGCATGTACGGGTTGATATCTATAACGACCTCACCCTTGAATATGATGATCGCGAACACGCAGTGGGCTATGTATTGCGCAAAGAAATCATGGATGCCCGCTGTTTTCGCTTGATGCATGCTGAGATTTTGTTTGACACCACCCGCCGTGAAACACGACGAACGGTCGAAGGTGGCGTGTTTGTGGACGAATCCATCTACAATCAGCATATTGCCACCACCCAAAAGTAATTTTTTCCTGTATATGAGGGTTGCTATGGACTACCAAAATCCCAACTGGCGCGCCAAAATGCGGATTCGGCTCGATGTCAACAATGCCTTGCAATCGGTGATTGGTGCGCATGGTGTCGACAGTGCCGCCATCGATTCATTTGTGCCACGCGCCCAAGCCGCCATTGCCGATATTGCCAAAAACAGTGCGGCGCTGGGGTGGCCTGAATTACCGAATCAAGATGTAAGCGCGATTTTGGCGACGGCTGAGCGCGTGCGCCACGCCGAAAACTTCGTGGTGCTCGGGATTGGTGGCTCAGCCCTCGGTAATATTGCCGTACAATCGGCGCTCAATCATCCCTTTTACAATGACCAACCGCGGGGCGTACGCACCACTCCGCGCTTATTTGTGATTGACAATTCTGACCCCGATTTGAATGCTGGGCTGCTCGAAACCCTCGACCCCGCCAGTACCGTGTTTAATGTCATCAGCAAAAGTGGCACCACCGCCGAAACAATGGCGTCGTTTTTGTCGGTGCGTGACCATTTGGTACGCACCCTCGGCCCGCAGTCCTTGGCGCAACATATTATTTTGACCACCGATCCTACGGGTGGGTTTTTGCGCCAAATTGGCCAACAAGAAGGCTGGTCGATGCTCGATTTGCCACCCAATGTGGGCGGACGTTTTTCGGTATTGACCACCGTTGGCTTGGTATCCGCCGCCGTCACCGGTGTGGATATCAAAGCCTTGCTCGCGGGCGCCGCCTACGGCTACGAAATCGCCAGCAACCCCGATGTGCGTCGCAATCCTGCCGCCTTGGCCGCCATCATCAATCTGTTGTGTGCCGATCAAGGCCAAAACATGGTGGTGATGATGCCCTATGCCCATCGCTTGCGCCATATGGCCGATTGGTTTGCCCAACTCTGGGCCGAAAGCCTCGGCAAGCGCTATAGCCTCAATGGCGACGTGGTCAATGTCGGTACCACCCCCATCAAAGCTTTGGGCGCGACCGACCAACATTCACAAGTCCAACTCTATGTCGAAGGGCCATACGACAAGCTGGTGAATTTCATTGCCGTTGATGAATATGCGAGTACGGTGACGATCCCTACCGCCTACCCCCAACTCGAAGGAGTATCGTACCTCGGTGGACACACATTCAACGAACTGATTCAAGCCGAACAAAAAGCCACGGCGATTGCCTTGAGCGATGCCAGTCGCCCCAATATCACCCACACCCTGCCAGCGATTAATGCCTTCACGTTGGGGCAGTTGATTATGCTCTTTGAAATGCAAACGGCGATTGCTGGTGCATTGTTGAATATCAACACCTTTGATCAACCAGGGGTTGAAGCAGGCAAAATCGCGACGTATGCGTTGTTGGGACGCACGGGGTTTGATGCACGTCGCAAGGAAATCGAAGCCACCATGACCCGTCGTTCGCCAGAATGGGAGGTATAAGATGACTACCAATCATTGTCCACAATGCCAAAACCCACTCGTGTCGGTGGCAGAGGCCGCCAAAGACCCTGCGATTCCCGAAGAAACCCGCCAAGGATTGGCGTTGCCGCAACCGCCTAGCCCGAAACAAAGTGGCGGACTCGGATGTGTCACGTTGCTCTTGAGTTTTTCGATTGCGGTGGCGGCTTCGGTGATGGTGGGGGGGATTGCAGAACTCACCATCGGCACCAACTTCCCCGCCCAAGGACTCAAAGCAGGTGATACCGGGATTTATAGTGGGATTGCCACATTTATCGTCGCCATGACTGCGTTGTTTTCGGTATTTGTGTGGCGTCAAGCCCGCAATGATACCATCCTCAAAAAATCACTGGTGGCGTGGCATCAACAAAAACAACGCTACGAAAGCGAATATTACTGCCCGCACTGTCAGTTCCGCGGGACACTCCCCTTGCCGCCCGACAATCAAGGATAAACGTTATGCCCCACATCGATTTACTCCTTTGCCATGCGACCGTGGTTACCATGGACAAAAACGGCACCATCGTACATGATGGTGCCGTTGCGGTACACAACGATGTGATTGTCGCCGTCGGCGACAGCACGCAACTGAGCCACGCATACACTGCGACCACCGTGATTGATTGTGAAAACTGTGCCGTCATCCCAGGGCTCATCAATGCCCATGCCCATGTACCGATGAGCTTGCTGCGTGGCATCGCTGCTGATTTGCAGCTCGATGTCTGGTTGTTTGGCTATATGTTCCCCGTCGAAGGACGCTTTGTCACCCCACATTTTGTACGCACTGGCACACTGTTGTCGTGCGCCGAAATGATTCGCGGTGGCACCACTACCTTTGTCGACATGTATTTTTATGAAGAAGAAGTCGCCAAAGCTACTGATGAAGCCGGCATGCGGGCGGTGTGTGGTCAATCGGTGATGCGTCTCCCGTCACCCGACGCCGCATCGTTTGACGAAGGGCTCGAACGCGCCACCCGCTTTATCGACACCTGGCACACCCACCCCCGCATCACTCCCACCATCGCACCCCATGCACCCTACACGTGTACTGACGAAATCTATGCCCAAGCCGTGGCGTTGTGTGCCAAATACGGGGTACCCTTGGTCACCCATTTGTCTGAAACCGCCCGCGAAGTTGACGAATCACAGACACAACGCCAAGACACACCGATTGGCTATGCCAATCGCGTCGGCGCATTTAGTGTGCCGTGTATTGCGGCGCATTGTGTGCATGCCACCCCCGAAGACATTAAATTACTCGCCGCGATGGGGGTGGGGGTGGCACCGTGCCCCACTTCAAACCTCAAATTAGCCAGTGGCGTCGCCCCTTATTTGCAGTTTTTACAGGCAGGCGTACGCACCGGGCTCGGGACCGATGGACCAGCATCGAACGATGACCAAGACATGTTTAGCGAAATCCATTTGGCGGCGCTCTTGCCCAAAGGCCTGAGTGGCAATCCCACCGCTATGCCCGCCCGCACGGCCTTTGCCTTGGCGACATCGTCAGGCGCAAGAGCGATTCATCAAGAAGATCGCATCGGCTCACTCGAGGTCGGCAAACAAGCCGATATCGTGGTAGTCAGCCTCGATGGCTTACATTCGACACCCCACTACAGCTATGCCCCTGACGCCATCTATAACCATTTGGTCTATACCAGTCACGCCAGTGATGTGCGTGATGTCATCGTGGCCGGGAAAATGTTGCTCCGCAACCAACAGTTACTCACCCTCGACGAACACGCCATCCGCCGCGATGCCCGGGCCATCGCCAGCGAAATCAATACCTTTTTGGCAAACCGCGAAGAAAATCTCATCGATAAAGTATTGGCGATTGGCACCATGGCCGCCAGTGAGATTTTTGAAGTCCAAGTCAAAGCCCAGATTAGTAGCGTTGATGTGCGTACGATTTTGGGGCGCCTCAATCAGGCACCCTTTACGTTTTTACGCCAAAACAGTCGCACCCAATATGACACCTACTTTGTCTGGAACGATCCTAGTTACGGTCGGATTCGCTTCCGCGAAGATGTGCGCCATAATACCACCGACAAAACATCGCCCTACTACACCCTCACCCTGACCGAACCAGCGGTAGAAATCGAACATACTGCGGCAATCCAAATTAGTCGAGCGCGCTATACGGCCCAAGCCAACCATAGTGAGCGCTTTTATCGCGAATACTTCCAGCCCAACCGCGTGATTACCATAACCAAAGAACGCTTGCGTACCCATGTCAGCTACCAAGAGATGGATTTTGCGGTCAATATCGATACATTGACTACTGGTGCAAATGCGGGCCCATTCCTCGAAATCAAAAGTCGAACGTGGAGCCGCCGTGATGCAGCCCGCAAAGCGCAACTCATGAGTGAAATTTTGGCCGTACTTGGTATTGATCAAAGCCGCCTCATCAAACAAGAATATGTCGAACAAGTATAACTACATCATTGGTCTCACCGGCAATATTGCCTGTGGCAAAAGCACCGTGGTTGCTGAACTTCAGCGCCTCGGTGCCTATGTCATCGATGCTGACCAGGTCACTCGCCAACTCCAACAACCAGGGCAACCCGTATATGATTCGGTCGTCGCAATGTTTGGTACGCATATCCTCCTATCAGATGGGCAAATTAACCGGCGGGCGCTGGGGGAAATCGTCTTTACTGATGTGATTAAACTGCGTGCACTCGAGGCACTGATTCATCCTGCCGTACATCAGCATATCCGGCAATGGTTGGCGAACTTGCCTAGCGGAACGCCCAAAAAACCCGTCGTCGCCGTCATCGACGCCATCAAACTCATCGAATCAGGCTGGTCGGCAATTTGTAATGCGGTTTGGGTGGTAACAGCACCGCGCGACCTGCAGATCGAGCGTTTGTGTCGTACCCGTAACATGAGTCACGCCGAAGCAGTCACCCGCATCGATGCTCAAGCACCCCAAGCAGATAAAGTCGCCGTAGCCGATATCGTCATCCACAATCATGGCGATATCGCAGATACACTTCTACAGGTACAACAACACTGGCAGACTATTGTTCATCATTGATAAAAATCACTCAAGACCTATAACAATGGCGCGCCGCCCAAGCCTGGAAGGCGCGCCACCACGATGATCCCGAATATACAGATTTTTGTCACCGCGTCGACGAAATGCGCCGCAAATATTTGACCGCAGAACGACCACACATCGGCTGGGCGATTATCGCTACTCTCAACGAATAGCAGCGTAAAGTGCTTCGTGTTGGGCGACAATCCGTTCCCAACTAAACACCTCTGTGAGTGCCTTACCATTGCGTGCCAGTCTAAGGCTCAATTCCGGATCTTGTTGCAGGCGGAGCACCGCTGCAACAAGTTGTTCCGTATTTTCGGGCTCAACCAGCACCACATGCTTACCATCGATTAATTCTGGCAACGGGTCTTGGCGAATATCAGCCGGCGCATGGGTGGTAATCACCGGTACGCCGTGAGCGAGCGCAGTAATCAGGCTCCCGCGGCGATACGAATAACCATCCGTAAACGGCAACAATACGGCATCCGCAGCAATCAAATACGCTGACACGTCACTTGCCTCAGTATGCCCCGTCATTATCACCCGCTCTTGCAGGCCTTTTTGGGCAATCAGTTGGCGAATCGTGTTGGCATACGCTTGATCTTCTCCCCGCTCACCAATCCCACCGATCAATACCAAGCGTGTGTTGGGAGGGAGTTGTTCCATTGCCGCCAAAATATTTTCGAGGCCTTTGGTGTGGGACAACAACCCAAAGTAGGCAAGTAACATATCGTTTTTTTGTACATCAAACTGATTCCGCCAAATATCGCGGTCAAAATTGGCTGGTGGCGCCGGCGTGACATTCGCACCGATGGGAATAAATACCGCACGCGGGTTCCAGGCACCCCGGGGGTCGTTCATCACCGTATGATAATCGCCGGCATTGGTGAGGATTGCTCCATCAGCTTCACGAATCACGCGCTTGGTATACCAGTCACGGAGCTTGCCTGCTTTGGGGAAGAGGTACGGTGGCAGTAAATCATGCGCCGTCGTCACCACCCGCAACCCTTTTTGGCGTTCACGCTTGAGCGCACCGGGCAAGGTGTTGATGGCGATTTTCATTTGATAGGCGCCTGTTTGGTATTGGATATGGACGATTTCGGGTTGCAGTTTGCTAATTGTTTGGCGTACCGAGGCAATCCCCGCTCCGTTCCATACCGGTACCCGCACCGGGTACACCCGGGCGGCGTCACGATAGGCTTGACCCTGATTACCGGTAATCACGGCCACTTCATGGCCTTGATGCGTCAACATGGCATTGAGGCGACGGGTATAATCACCGACCCCCCCAGCCATAGGTGGGTACTCGGCACTTATCATTACGATTCGCATAACGCCTCCTTAGACACGCCGGCCCAATAATCCATCGGCGAGGGCTTGTAATTCTTGTTGCAATTGTGGGTTGGGAGCGCTGATTTGGTTGAGCGCCGCACTTGCTTGTGCATAATGCACTTGGGCCATCGCGGTAACTGCGTGGTCGGAACCATACTGCGTCATCGCATCCCGCGCAGCTTGCACACCAGCATCGTTCCCTGCGGGTAATTGATAGAGTTGGTGCAAGGCGCCGTCAACAGGTTCACGTGCCAACGTATAAATCACCGGCAGACTTAATTTGCGACGGAGCAAGTCAGCAGCATCAGGTTTGCCCGTTTCGGCAGCAGAACCCCAAATCCCAAGGATGTCGTCTTGCATTTGGAACGATAGACCGAGGTGTAACCCAAATTGACCAAGTAACGTTGCATCGTGGTCACTCGCCCCCGCAGCCAAGGCACCAAGTTCGCCACAGGCTGCGATTAATACTGCGGTTTTGCGTTCAATCATCGCCAGATAGGCGGCTTCACTAATGTGTTGATTACCTTCGAAGCTAATATCGAGATATTGGCCTTCACAAATCGACAAAATCGTGCGATCAAAGCGGCGCAAAATCTGCAACACCCGTGCGGCAGGCAATCCGACATCTTGCATGCGTTGAATCGCCATATGCGCCAACACAAACATGCCGTCACCGGCATTGATTCCTTGTGCCATACCCCAAATCGACCACAAGGTGGCCCGGCCACGACGAAGATCACTGTCATCTTGGATGTCATCATGAATCAACGAAAAATCATGGAGCAATTGAATTCCCGCAGCCAATGGCAATACCTGTGCCATATCGCCACCCATCATCTGGCAAGCCATAATGGTCATGATTGGGCGTAATAATTTACCAGGATCGGAGAATTCCGTGTGTAGTAATTGATTCCGCCACCCCAAATGATATTCTTGCATCCCATAAAACGGGGCAAGATCTGCAATATAGGTGGGGAATACAGCCTGCATTTCGGCACGAATCACGCTACGAATATCTTCTGGCATAGCTCACCTCAATGTATATACCGCACATCAAAGATATAATTCTTGTAATTACTTCGTCATAAAATTCAATTGTTGTCTGCGTCATATGGTAGTACACTACCTGTAGTAAAGTATGTCCTAACTGAGGAGTCCGTTATGGCGCCGAACCTCCGGTTTCGCTTTAGCCCAGCCAAAGATGGCTTGGTAAAGGTGCTCGGGCCACTAGAAACAGATATCATGCAAGTGATTTGGCATGATAAATGTAGCACCGTCAAAAAGGTCCACCGTGCCCTCGCACTAAATCGTGACATTGCCTATACCACAGTCATGACAACCATGAGTCGACTGGCCGACAAAGGTGTACTCAATCGTCAGCGTGACGGATTGGCCTATGTGTATGACCCAACCTTAAGCGAAGAAGACTTTGTCACCATGGTAGTGCAACAAGTCCTTGATGGTTTGTTGACCGATTACAGTGACACCGCTGTTGACTACATGATTGACTTTTTGGTGCGCAAGAACCCCCAAGGGTTAGAGCGGCTCCGCCAAGTCATCGACAATCATCACGTCGCTTAATCGGACAAACAACAGATACTCCGATAAGACCCACGGCATTAAATGCCGTGGGTCTTATGGTTTCAAACAATGGTGCCCCACAAATCATAATCGGTGGTGGTTGTCACTTTGACATTGACAATTGTGCCAATCGTCCCTTTGCCACGGGCAAATACTTGCCCATCGACTTCTGGGGCATCGCGGAACGATCGCCCTACCAAAATCGGCTTGCCATCTTCGTCACTTCCCACACCTTCCACCAACATACTCACTGTACGGCCACGCCATACGCGATTGCGTTGTTGTGACACGGTTTGCTGGAGTTGCATGATTTTGTGCCAACGGCGCTCGATTTGTTTTTGCGGCACCTTAGATTCAAGCGTAGCGGCATGGGTGCCTGGTTCATCACTATACCGAAATACACCGACACGATCGAGCGTCATTTCAGCCAAGAATTCATGCAAAGCATCAAATTCTTCACGCGTTTCGCCTGGGAAACCGACAATGAACGTTGAGCGAATCGCAATATCCGGCATTGCCTCACGCAAATCATGGATAATTGTTTTGGTACGTTCAATGTCTGGTGGTCGTCGCATGCGCCGCAACGTGGCAGTATGGGCGTGTTGCAATGGCATATCGAGATATTTGCAAATCTGCGGATATTTCGCCATAGTTTCGATTAAGCGAGGAGTAATCCCATGTGGGTACGCATACATCAAGCGAATCCAGCGATCAGCTGGCACCACAGCACAAAGTTGGTCAAGCAAATCAGCCAGACCATCTTTCATCCCTAAATCACGGCCATAATCGGTGAGATGTTGCGCCACCAACACGATTTCTTTGACCCCTTTGGCCACGAGCTGGCTCGCTTCGCGAATAATTGCTTCGGGGCGTTTGGAGCGCATATCGCCTTTGAATGACGGAATGGTACAAAACGCACAGCGCAAATTACAGCCATCCGAGATTTTGAGATATGCCGAAGGTCCATTGACGGTCCGGTCCATGGCAGCAGTGCGCCAGTCGGCATAGTCACCCGGCACTTTGAGGTCGATTGCTGTGGGATCAACCTGTTGCAAATCAATCATCAGTGACTTGGGAGCGATGACCCCTGCCGCCAGTGGCATCCCAACGACTTCACCTATCCGCATCCATTCTCGGGTACCAAGGATGGCATCAACGCCGGTAACAGCCCGCACCACATCGCCATGACTTTCGGCCATACAACCAGCGGCAATCAGTTTTTGACCGGCATGTTTTTGACCAGCCATTTCGGTCAACACATGAATTGTTTCTTCACGCGCTGATGCAATAAAGCTACAGGTATTGACAATCACCACATCAGCTTGGCTGGAGTCAGCCACCAGCAAATGTCCTTGCGATTCCAAAATACCCGTCATACCTTCGCTGTCAACAGCATTTTTGGGGCAACCAAGGGTTATAACGTGGACCTTCATGTAATTCGGTCTTCCTAGTAAGTGTATTAACGATAATTAGTAAATTGCAACGGTAGTGGGAATTCATCGGCGCGTTCGCGCAATACCGCAATGATTCCTTGCAAATCGTCGCGGCTTTTGCTGGCAACCCGGATTGCTTCGCCTTGGATACGGCCTTGGACTTTGGGGAATTGATCTTTGATGAGGCGTTGGATTTTTTTGGAGACCTCATCCGACAACCCTTGTTGGAGGGTGATGACTTGTTTAATCCGCCCACCAGCGACTTCGAGAGGGGGATTCATCTTAAAAATCTTGATCGACAAATTCCGTCGCAATGCTTTGCTTTGCAAAATATCACGAATTGCCGTCAAATGCATATCTGATTCGGTGGTGATGCTGATTTCTTTGTCGGTTAATTCGATATCCGTGTTGGTATCTTTCAAATCATAGCGCGTTTGCACTTCACGCCGGGTTTGATCAATGGCATTGACCATTTCTTGACGGTCAAACTCAGACACCACATCAAAACTACTCTCACTAGCCATTTGATGCTCCTTTGCACAACGACGCGGGGGAACATCGCGCCCCCGCGTGATATTGTATGTAATTCGTATACACCATGCGAATTGCCTCGAACGACTTAGGGCGGTGGCCATGAAAACGATACCACATCACCGGGCGTCGTACTCAAACGCTGATCCACACCATTCACATTGACGGTGACCACATAGGCGTTACCGGCGCGCACCCACACGGAGTGTTGTGCAGTATAGCGCAATGACTCGCCGGCTTTTAGCACACGCTGGAACACTGATTTATTGTCAATTTTGACATTAACCCATGATCCCGGGTTTTGGCCATCGTCTATTTTGATACCCAACACAATCGGAGCTTCGAGGGTTGGTGTCACGGCAACGGTGACCGTTTGGGCAACCGGTTGCACTGCAACCGCGGTTGGCGCAGCTGGAGCAGTCGGCTCTGCTGGCATGGGGGTCGGTGCCACAACCGCAATCGTCGCTGTTGCATCAGTGGCAACAATATTTGTGGCATTTGATGGTACATTGAGGAATTCGACGCCGCGTAGCACCAAATACCCCAACCCAACGATTGTCAATACCACAAAAAATACCCCAAAAACGTTGGGGAGTACCGCCCCGCGAATTCGCGGCGCAACCACAGCCGGTCGTATCACGATCGGCTCCGTACGCCCACGCTCGTAACGGTAAAGTTGGATCAATTCTTCAACTGGGATTTTGAGATAAAGAGCATAATTACGGATAAAGCCACGCGCATAGACATCGCCCGGCAAGTATTTGTAATCGCCTTCTTCGAGGGCAACCAAATAGCGTTGCAGGATTCGCGTTTCTGCAGCAGCTTGTGACAAACTTATGCCCTGAGATTCGCGGGCCGCTCGTAAGCGGTCACCTAATTCACTCATATCACTTCATCTTCCACGAGACAACAATACCCGCTAGATAGAATTGGATTACGTGTTCACAGCATCATTGATGAGATACTGAGCATTATACGCTAATTCATTACAACGGGCAAAATATACTTATTGAAGACCTTCAACCCGTGGTAATACAATCCCTCGTTGCCCTTGGTATTTGCCTGATTTATCCCGATACGATGTTTCGCATAATTCATCCCCTTGGAAAAAGAGGCATTGCGCAATACCTTCGTTGGCATAAATTTTGGCGGGCAATGGGGTTGAATTACTGATTTCAATCGTCCATTGTCCTTCCCAGCCCGGTTCACCCGGAGTGACATTGACGATAATTCCCGCCCGCGCATAGGTTGATTTACCAATCACCAACACCAGCACATCTGCGGGGATACGAAAGTATTCCAATGAATGACACAATGCATAACTATTCGGTGGAATAATACACACATCACCTTTGAAGTGTTGAAAAATCCGATCGTCGATGTTTTTGGGGTCGACCACGGTGTTATATGGACTCGTACTGAAAATTTTGAACTCATCGGATACGCGCATGTCATAACCATAGGACGACAGTCCGTACGAAATAACCCCTTCGCGTTTTTGGCGGTCAACGAACGGCTCAATCATGCCGTGTTCTACCGCCATTTGACGAATCCAACGATCTGCTTTAATCGACATCTCACCCTCTCATTTCAATTATTGTGCGTTGCGCGCTGGGATTAACATCCGCAATCCATTCGCCACCACCAACAACGTACTTCCTTCGTGACCAATCACTCCGTATGTCAAAATCATATCACCCTTGAGCGTGAAAATCACCAGCGTAGCGATGACCGCAAATGCAAAAATAAGATTCTGTAGCACAACCGATTGGGCGCGGCGCGCTAAATTCAATGCGCTCGCCAATCGGCTTAAATCATCACGCATCAATACCACATCGGCACTTTCGTGTGCAACATCGGTACCACCAGTACCCATGGCTACACCCAACGCCGCAGTAGCAAGTGCTGGCGCATCATTGATGCCGTCGCCAATCATCGCGACTGGACCGTAGCGCTTCTGCAAATCACGTACCGCCTCGACTTTATCTTGGGGTAATAATTCGGCACGCACATCGTCCAAACCCAAATCTTTGGCCAATGCCCGGGCGACATGTTCGTTATCACCCGTCAACAACGCCAAACGGTATCCACTCGCACGCAAATCACGCAATGCTTTTTGGGCTTCGGGACGGATCGTATCGGCGATAGCAATCAGCCCCCACACTTCAGCATCAGAGCCAACCGCAATGACGGTATTCCCATTGCGTTGTTGGGCTTGGACTTCAATCATGACGTCGGGTGTCACCATGCCAAACAACATTGGTTTACCAACCCGCAATCGTTGTCCGTTGACCAGCGCAGTGGCACCAGCTGCAATCACCGCCTTGAATTCCGTCGCTTCGGGAATTACCAAACCGCGTTCTTTGGCACTCAGTACCACCGCACGCGCTAATGGATGTTCAGAAGGGAGTTCAACTGCGGCAGCCACCATCAACAAATACATCTGATCAGCGGTTAATTGACCCATTTGATCGTCTGGTGGTACAGTCTGTGTACTTTGATCGATCATCAACGAATGCAATCGACCAGGACCACCCACAGGAATAATCGCCACCACCCCAGGGCGGCCAGTGGTCAACGTTCCTGTTTTGTCGAACGCCACCACTTTGATAGTAGCCGCAGCTTCAAGCTGACGCCCACCCTTAAACAACACCCCATCACGGGCTGCCCGCGCCAATGCCGACAACAATGCCGCCGGAATCGAAATCACCAAGGCACAGGGTGACATTACCACCATCAATGTCATAGCGCGATAAACCGTCACCGACCACGCTTCGTCCAAAAAAATCCGCCCAACCGCGATTGCCAATAATGTGACAATCACGACGGCATAGGCATAATAGACCCCAATCACCCGATCAGTAAAGTCTTGGCTATTGGCTTTTTGTTCGCGCGCTTCACGCACCACCGACACAATCCGGGCCAACGTCGATTGTGACGCATCAGCAGTCACTTCGACTTCGAGCGCCCCTTGACCATTCAACGTCCCCGCAAACACTTTGGCGCCGTGGGTTTTTTCAACCGGCATTGATTCACCAGTAATCGAAGATTCATTGACCGTCGATGCCCCTGCCCGAATCAATCCGTCGGCTGGGATTTGGGCACCGGGACGCACCAACACTACATCCCCGGGGACGATGGCTTCGACCGAGGTGATACGCGTTTCACCCGCAATCAATAGTTCGGCTTCGCGGGGAGTCATGGCAATCAACGAACGAATCGAGGCATGGGTACGCCCCATGGCATAGGTTTCGAGCGTGCCAGACAACGAAAACAAAAACATCAACAAGGCACCTTCGCGGGGCTCACCCATCGCGGCCGCCCCCAAGGCAGCCACAATCATCAACGTGTTCACATCAAATTCGCGTTTTTTGAGTGAATCAATTGATTCGAGCAAACTATAATAGCCACCAAACCCGTAGGCAACAATATAAAACGCCGCGGGAATCCAAAACGAAATAGGATCACGACCATCAAGTATCCAACCGATTGCAGTGGCAATCAAGCAGGTAATCGTAAATCGGATCATTTGCGGTAAATCTGCAATTTCCGCTTCTTCGGGGGTGATTTCCGCTTCTACATGCTCAATAACTAATGCTAAATTTGCATTATCACATACTTCGCGCAACGACACCACATTCGCATCACTGCGGCATTGCACCACGACGCCATGACCATTCGTGGTCGATTTTACACCAGCCACACCTGGTAATGCTCGAATTAGTTGAAATGTCTCATCCAACGTATTTGCTCCTTATTCTTTTTCCCATTTTATTATACATAATCATTTGCAATTAATTTTTCAAAAAAATACGGATGGAACCTTAATGGTTCCATCCGTACAAAAAAACGTGAATATTTAGCGTTGCATCAGTGTAACTGATTCTTGCATACGCCAGCACGACACCATGTGGCCGTCGCCCATATCAACCAAGGGTGGCTCATCACTTTTGCATTTGTCAATTGCGATGGGACAACGGGTGTGGAAACGGCATCCCGTCGGTGGATTGAAAGGACTAGGCACATCACCGAACAAGATAATACGCTTGCGCGTCCGCTCAATTTCGGGATCAGGAATCGGTACGGCGGACAACAATGCTTGCGTATAGGGGTGGGTTGGGTTTTTGTAGAGTGCATTACCGTCAGCAATTTCGACGATTTTGCCCAAATACATCACCGCAACACGATCACTAATATGCTTCACCGCAGCCAAGCCGTGGGCAATGAACAAGTAGGTCAACCCTAATTTGTCTTGCAAATCTTCCAGCAAGTTGAGGATTTGGGCTTGGATCGACACGTCCAATGCTGATACCGGCTCGTCACAGACCACAAATTCTGGCTCAACTGCCAAGGCACGGGCAATACCAATGCGTTGGCGTTGACCACCCGAAAATTCGTGGGGGTAACGATTGATGAAGTAGGGATTCAACCCCACCAACGCCAACAATTCTTGGACCCGTTCGCGTACGGCTTCTTTGCCTTGGCGTAACTTGTGGACGCGAATTGGCTCGGCGATGATATCACCGACGGTCATACGGGGATTGAGTGATGCATAGGGATCTTGGAAGATCATCTGCACTTTACGTCGGGTGCGGCGCATTTCTTCGGCAGGCAATTTGGTTAAATCGACGCCGCGGAACATGACCGAACCTTCGGTGGGTTTGTATAACTGAATCAATGCACGACCGGTAGTGGATTTGCCACAACCACTTTCGCCCACCAAACCCAGTGTTTCGCCTTCGCGAATGCTAAATGTCAAACCATCGACGGCTTTGACATCACCAACCTTGCGACGGAGCACAATGCCCTTGGTCACAGGAAAGTACATCTTTAAATTGCTTACTTCAATAATGTCTTGAGTCTTGACTGCAGTCATGCCGCTTTCCTCCGTTTGTTTACGTTGCGTCTGCGTTTACAAATTCACTACGATACAGCCTCGTTCACCGCTGTCTCAAGCGTGATGTCAAACAGACACGCGGCATTGTGTTTATCGCCAACACTACGGAGCGGTGGTACCTGTGTATCGCATGACCCGGCCTTGAAGTAATCACAGCGTGCACTGAATGCACAAATCTGTGGCAACGTAATCAAATCGGGTGGTAACCCTCGGATAGGTTCTAATCGCTTCCCTGACACATTATCGAGACGGGGAATTGATTTGAGCAACCCGATGGTATATGGCATACGGGGATTCTTGAAGATGTCACCGGTGGCGCCTTCTTCAACAACCCGGCCGGCATACATAACCATCACACGATCGGACATACCGGCTACCACACCCAAGTCGTGGGTGATGATAATCACGGCCATGCCCAATTCGGCTTGAAGCTTTTTGATGAGCTCAAGAATCTGGGCTTGGATGGTCACATCGAGTGCAGTGGTTGGTTCGTCGGCAATCAATAACTCTGGGTTACAGGCAAGTGCCATGGCAATCATCACGCGCTGACGCATCCCACCTGAAAATTGGTGGGGATATTCGTTAATCCGCCGTTCGGATCCCGGAATACCAACCATGTTCAACAGCTCAACGGCCCGTGCATGTGCTTCTTTGGCCGATAATTTCAAGTGCAAAATCAACGACTCAACAATTTGTTGACCAATGGTCAACACTGGATTGAGCGATGTCATTGGATCTTGAAAAATCATGGCGATGCGATTACCCCGTAATTCGCGCATCTTGTCTTCGCTCAGCGTGAGCAAATCCTGGCCATCAAACCAAATCTCACCGCCGGTGATTTTCCCTGGTGGGCTGGGGATGAGTCGCATCAGTGAAAGTGACGTGACACTTTTCCCTGAGCCAGATTCACCCACAATACCAAGCGTTTCACTGCGATTCACATAAAACGACACGTTGTTGACTGCCTTAACAACGCCGTCTTGTGTTTTAAACTGCGTCTCTAGGTTGCGGACATCTAACAAAGGCGCCATACGCAAACTCCACGTTAATCGTAGATAGGAATGTCCTATCGTGATCGCGATATTAAGCCGAGGTCAGGGGTTGATTAAGGAAGACCTTATACTAGATAATTGTAATCGTATATGTTGAATAATGCAAGAGGAAGATTATGAAGCTTATTATCATCGGTGCCGGCGTGAGTGGACTCGCTGCCGCCTACACAATCAATCAACACGCCCCCTACATCGCACTGCACTGCATCGAAAAAAGCCGCGGGCTCGGAGGCCGTGCCGCCACCCGCCGCCGTGAGGGTGCAACATTTGACCATGGGGCCCAGTTTTTTCGCACCAGTGACAGCGACCAACTTGCGTTTTTGACCCAGACATTACCCCACGATCAACTCATCGACATTACCAAACCAGTGGGCGTTTTTGACCAGTACAATCAGATATCTGCCGGTGACCCTGCCCAAAACACCGCCCCCAAATTGGTCTACCGCTCGGGCATGAACAACCTCGCCAAATTACTTGCTCCCAAAAATCTTACCGTATCATTACAAACACGTCTGCACCATGTGGTCAAAACTGCGACCGGCTATGATTGTATCGATGACCAAAACACCGTTATCGCGCATGGGGATGCGCTATTGTTTACGCCGCCAGCGCCGCAAACCATTGAGATTCTGCAGGCAAGTCAACTCGACCCCGCCATGATTGCCCACCTCTGTAGTGGACTCGCCCCTGCCGTCTATCGCCCCTGCCTCAGTATTACCATGGCCTTCGACGGGCGCTTGGAATTTCCGTTTTATGCCTTGGTGAATAGCGACCGCCAACATCCGTTCTCGTGGATTGCCTTCGAGCATGACAAAGACCCCAGCCGTGTCCCCACCGGACAAACCCTCGTTACCATCCAACTCGCCCCCGCAGCCAGTACCGATTGGTGGCAGGCCGACGAAGCAATGCTTATCACCGAACTCATGCCACGCCTCAATCAACTACTCGATAGCGCACTACCATCACCGTTATGGCTTGATCGCCAAGGGTGGAAATATGCCCTACCCAATGGCAAAGCCGATCAGACCATATTAGAAACATATGAGCAATCAGATGGGTTATACTTCACCGGAGATGCCCTCGCAGGCCTAGGGCGGATTCATCTTGCCATGGAACATGGCATGCATATTGCGCAACGTATCATTGCGCAACACTAATTATGTGGATTTCTTAAGTAATTCTGTTGTACCTGTTGCTGTTTCGTTTTCAAAGAAAGGGAATCGACATGACGACAAAAAATTCATGGCGACCGTTATTATGGGGGGTTTTGGGCGTCGTTGTCGTGGCCGTGATTGCACTTATTGTAACCACCCCCAATAATTCATTGCTTAGTTCATCCCAAAACGGGATTGGCGTATTGATTCCCGTCACGTTTTTAGCTGGCTTATTAAGCTTTTTGTCACCCTGCACGTTACCCATTCTCCCGGCATATTTTGCCTTTACCTTTCAAACCAAAAAAGAACATGTCACGTTGATGTCCATCGCGTTCTTTTGTGGGCTAGCCACCACCATGGTGTTGTTTGGGGCTAGTGCCACCGCACTCAGTCGTTTTTTGTTTCAGTACTTATCACTCTTGACCACGCTGGGTGGCATCTTGATTATCGGCTTTGGGGTGCTCAGTTTCTTGGGAATTGGGTTTAGTGGCATCCAACTACAAGACCGCCCGGTCCAAGGAGTATTGGGATCGTTTTTGTATGGTGCGACATTTTCCCTCGGCTGGTCAGCCTGTGTCGGCCCAATTCTGGGAGCACTTTTGACCTTGCTCGCCACCCAAGGGATTGCCGTCCTGCAAGGAGCCTTGCTCGCCTTTGTGTATGCACTTGGATTAGGCACGCCATTAATTATTATTGCGTCGTTTTTTAGCAAGCTCGGCACCGGCTCCAAGTTTTGGCAGCTCATCAAAGGCCGTGCCTACTTTGTTACGATTGCCGGGCGCGAAATCATGCTCCACACTACCAGTATGGCCAGTGGCGGGTTGTTAATTTTGATGGGATTGTTGTTAGCCACAGGGAACTTGGCAACCATCAGTGAATGGACGCGCCAAACCTCGCTGGCCCAATTCACCTTGAGCATGGAACAATGGTTGAATAATTTAATTGCGCGTCCGTAGTTTTTTTACAATAATCATGACTGAATCGAGGAAGTAATGCGCGATACGGCTCCTCATGCCGCCGGCTGTGTGATTTTGCGTGCCACCCCCGACGGACTGCGTATTTTGGTGATTTTTGACCAATACGGCCAATGGACATTCCCCAAAGGGCACCTCGAAGCCGGCGAAACCAACGCCGCCGCCGCCATCCGCGAAGTATACGAAGAAACCGGCATTCAGGGTGAATTAGGTACGTTGGTGCAGACGATTTTTTATGATGTAGTCAAAAAAGGACGTACGCTCCCCAAACAAGTCGATTTTTTTGTGATGCATACCACCCAAACTACTGTCACCCTCCAAGCCAGTGAAGGGATTAGCGACTACCGTTGGGTAGATGCAGCGACGGCCATGGCATTACTGAGTTATGACCAAATGAAAGCAGTGCTTACTGCGGCGTTGACCGCAACCGCATAATCACGGCCGTCAGACGTTGCCGGATTAAATCAGCCGCAAACAATACCGGGGTAATACCAAGGAGCCACGCCACCACGAGGTAGATTACCCCGGTCAACCCTGCGATAACGATTACTTGAATAAACACTTGCGAAATCACGATCACGGTCATTACCGCTTGGACCGTCACCCAGGTGACCGCAGCAGCAATGACACACAACCCCAAGGTCTGCCCAATAGCCAACCCGCGTAAATCGAATTGTTGCTGGCACAACACCGCCATCAGCAGCATATGAGCAATCCATTGGATTGAGTTAGCCATCGCCAGTGTCTCGGCACTATGGCCAAGCCACGGCATCACCAACCATACCCCCAACACATAGGCGACGATGGCACCACCCTGCACCAAGTTAGGGGCAAGGGTGCGGCCACGGGCATAACAGGCAAACAACAAAATCTGATCAATGGCTGCGGCGGGTAATCCCGGGATGTAATACATCAAGGTGTTGGCGACGGCCTGGGTATCTGCCACACTAAAGGCTTGGCGTTGCAAAATCAGCGCCGTAAGTGGCACGCGAATCAACCACAACACCACGCTGGCCGGCACAATCAAGGCAATCACCACCGTCAAGGCCGTTCCAACGGTATTGCGAAACTGATCGAGTGATTTACCATCGTTTAACCGTGCGAGCGACGGCAAAATCGCTGTCGATACGGCTGCAGCCACCAATCCCAACGGAAATTGGATGAGTGTGGTGGCATAGCGCATCGTCGGCAATACTTGGGCGCCAAAGTCGGTGGCGTAGCGGCGGTCGATGAGTGTACCAATTGCCGAAAAACCCATCCCCAAGGCGACAGGTGCATACAACCGCAACATTTCGCGGATCGACGGGTCGCTCCAATCGGTGCGCCACGTCAATTTGCTGTGACGCAACCCATAATATTGCAAGGCCACCTGCAACGCTGCGCCCAACACCATGCCAATGGCCAAGGCGATTGGACCGAGCCATGGCGCCAATATCACCGCTGCGATAATAATCCCTATATTAAAAATACTGGTGGCGAAGGCAGGCAGTACAAATTGTTGTTGGGCTTGAAGCACCGCCGTCATCACCCCAGCCACCACCATACACGGCACCGCAAACAACATCCAGCGCACCATGGTGGTGGTTAATTCTTGCAGATTTGCGTCAAATCCCCCTGCAAGGAATTGCACCACTTGCGGTGCTAACCACAACAAGGGCAATATGATGCCACTGACAACGACAATCATCAGGCTTAGCACGCGTGACACCAAGGCATCGCGCACTTCGGGTTGTTGCACCACCCGACTAAATACCGGCACCAGCGCCGCACTCAAGGCGCCGCTTAACAACAAGTCGTAGACCAACGTCGGAATAGTGGCGGCAGCGGTAAATGCCGCTAATTCATTGCCACGGCCAAAGGTGGCGGCAAAAACCGCCTCACGGATGACTCCGATTAGGCGGCTCGTAATATTACCAACAGCGATAAGCATTGCGGCGAGCGCAATGCGCCGCCCCATCGGGTTTTGCGTTGTCACCATGCATCCTTTGTATTAAGGGAGATAATTGAGCGGATTAACATATTTGCCATTGATTTTGATAGTCAAATGCAAATGGACACCGGTAGAAAAACCACCACCCGCAGCATCATAGGTACTACCCATCAACCCAATTAAATCACCCATATCCACAATGTCACCCACGTGCACCACAGGTTTTTTGAGCATGTGTCCATAAATCGACACCACACCACCACCATGATCGATACGTACGCAATACCCAAAGCCACTACACCAGCCCGCCTCAAATACTCGACCATAACGAGCAGCATAAATGGGGGTACCAGCTGCATTGGCAATGTCAACACCGTTGTGGAACATATACATCGGCTCACTACGCCACCCAAACGGCGACGTAATTTGCCCGGTAGTTGGCCATGTCCAACGTGCCGGAGGCCATGGCACATTGGTTGCGGTCGGTAAGCCACCAACCAAACCATCAGACATACCGAGGAGCGAGCCTTTGATCCAGCCAATTTCGCCAGGGTTTAATTCGAGCTTGACCCAACTGCCATACCGCGCGATCGGGATAAGCCGTTGGCCCAGCCGCGCTGTGCCGACTTTATCGAATGCCCGACCTGGACCATTACGCACGTTGGTTTCGTCTTGGAGTACGGTGACGGTCTCGATGGCTTCCATGGTGGCCACGCCATCGACCCCACCATATTTGTTGATAATAGATTTGGGGTATTCGGGCACCGCATATGGAATAAATATTTCTTTGCCGACGACGAGATCTTCGTTTTGATGAATACGATTCGGCCGGAACAACGTGATTGCCTCTGTTTTGACGCCATATTGATCCGCAATAGACGCAATCGTATCTTTTTCTTCAACGGTATGCGATACGCCAGGCAAGCGAGGAATGCGTAAGGTGCTCCCTACAATAAATACGCGACCGTTTTGTAATCCATTTGCCCAAAACAACACCTTGGGGCTCATATTATACTCGGCAGCAATTACCCCCAACGTATCATTTACTTGAATACGATGATAAAACAGATACGGCGGCGCAGCACTGGGGAGCGGTGTCACCATTTGCGGGACAGTTAACTCGGATGCACTCATTACTTGGGGTAATGGAGCATCTATTTCTACGGTCATATCAATTCCCGATTTTTGGTTCATCCCAGGGCGATCTTTGCCGTGCAATCCACTGTTTTCGATGACGCTATTACCAAAAATCAATATCATACTCACAATAATGGCAATTGTAATATGACCAGCTACATGTGGGTCGAGTAATGAATCTACCACAAATAACTCATGCGTTGCTGGCACCAAAAATGGCACGACGGTATGGGCGCTATGGTCAGATTGCCCTGTCAATACTGCGCGGGCAGATCGGAGTGCAATAACTTGTGCTTGGGCATTTTCACGTTGAATATAGGGCGCAAGTCGTTGTTTGGTGACGACGTTCAATGGCAGGACATTGATTACGTTCCAAACAACGCGACGCACTGCTATTTCGCCACGGCGTAACGAAAGAAACCAGTTCATAATTACTGGTGAAGTTGTCTTAGGAATAATCATTTGAACCGCATTACAATCACAATAACAACGCCATCATACGATGCAAGTATAGGTGTGTCAACTATGCAGAATTCCCCGGAATTCGGATATCCGATACAAATATCCATAGCATGAAACGATATTTCCCCACTAATTCAAAAACACGTGTATTATATAAGTATTAACGTTTATGCTGGAGATGAAAGGAAGCGCAATGATACGAGTCACTGTCGATAGTGTGCGGGTAAGTTTGCTCACGCAAAATCGTGTGGTCGTGTTGCGTGAATCCGACAGTCGGCGCTATTTGCCAATCTGGATTGGTCAATTCGAAGCAGATGCAATTTCGTTTGTATTACAAAGCTTAACGCCGAGTCGGCCAATGACGCATGATTTGCTCAATACGGTTTTTCAAGAACTCAATGCCCACATTGAGCACGTCATTATCAACGACATTCAAGACACTACTTTTTTTGCCCGGATTGTCGCAACCGCTGCGTCGGGTCCAATTGAAATAGATGCCCGCTCGAGTGATGCAATTGCATTAGCCCTGCGTGCAAATGTGCCTATTTTTGTGGCCCCGCATGTGTTTGACCAATCAAGCGTCCCCTTTGACACCGACGATCAACAAGACGTGCCGTTGTTTCGCTCTCCCGGTAGCCCTGCTCGTGATGACACCCCCGCACCCGCAGCAGAACCAGCCATGGGAGATGATACCTTATCGCTGTTTCGTGACTTTATTAATTCCCTCGATAACGACGACGACAACAAAAAAAACAAACCTGAATAACCGTTTCTGGTACATTCTTCACAAAGCGCACCATTAAGTATGGTGCGCTTTGTGTGTGTACACCTCCTTTTTGCAGTAAATCTCACGTATTTTATTGACACATATACCGTGGATAAGCGGTGGATAACTCGTGGAGAGGCATGGGATAGTGGGTGGATACTTTTTATCGGTTTTTGGCTTATCCACAGGAAATGTGGAGAACGTTGTGGATAAGCGGTGTATGTCGGTGTATGATTTGTTGATGAATTTGCGCATTTTTTTTTTGCGTGTACGACCTGTGGATAACCGTCCACGACTTATCCACGAAGAAATTAGTGATTCCAATCACCGAAAAGACTGGTTATCAACATATCCACAACCCCTAGTGTTACGACGGTTTCTTATATAAATTAATGTTTTATCTTATATATCCATACAGCGTAATCAAAACCAGCGACAAAACACTGTGTTATTGCTATTTATTTTGGAAAAACAATCAATAGTGTCATCATAAAATGTGTATAACCCGTGGACTATGTGGATGAATCAAATTCATTTGTAATTACACAAAACGTGGTACACTATACATAGTTGTGTGTTGCATCGATGCGCCCCGACCATTGGTCGAGGCGTTTGGTATGTTACCTATGGAGAAATCATGAAGCGATCCGATTTGCGCAATATTGCTATCATTGCGCACGTAGACCATGGCAAAACCACCCTTGTCGATGGGCTACTCCGTCAATCACGTACATTCCGTGACAACCAGCAGGTCAGTGAACGGGTCATGGACTCGAATGATCTCGAGCGTGAGCGTGGTATCACCATCATGGCCAAAAACACGGCCGTGGTATACAAGGGTACCAAAATCAACATTGTTGATACTCCAGGCCACGCAGACTTCGGTGGCGAAGTCGAACGGGTTATGAATATGGTCGACGGCGTGTTGTTGTTGGTCGATGCCGTCGATGGTCCGATGCCCCAAACCCGCTTTGTGTTGCGCAAAGCCTTGCTTGCCGGTCACAAAGCCATCGTCGTGGTCAACAAAATCGACCGCCCCAATGCCCGCCCAGAATGGGTGGTCAACGAAACATTCGATTTGTTCGTTGAGTTGGGCGCCAGCGATGATCAAGCCGACTTCCCTGTGATTTTTGCCAGTGCTATCAACGGCATTTCGGGGACGGACTTCAACAATTTGGCCGAGACACTCGAGCCATTGTTTGATGCCATTGTCGAAACCATCCCAGCTCCTGATGTCGATAACGACGCTTCGGCACAGATGCTGGTCACCAATACGTTTTATGACGACTATCGTGGCAAAATCATGATGGGTCGCCTGCGCCGTGGCACGTTGCGCAAGGCGCAGCAAGTTATCCGATTTGCTCACGACGGTACGCAAACTAATTCCAAAATCATTCAACTCTTCGTCTACAACGGTCTTAACCGCACCGAAGTCGAAGAAGTCCAAGCTGGCGAAATCATGGCCGTCTCCGGTATTGCCGATGGCATGATTGGTGACACGATTGCCGATGTGATTGGTGCCGAACAGCTTCCGATCATCGCCGTCGAAGAACCCACCGTGCGGATGACCTTTGGCGTCAACACCAGCCCGCTGTCAGGTCGCGAAGGTGCTCATGTCACGTCGCGTAAGCTGCGTGATCGTTTGTACACCGAACGAGACCGCGACGTGGCGTTGCGTGTCGAAGACACCGATGTGCCAGATGCGTTTGTGGTCAGTGGTCGTGGTGAATTGCACTTGACTATTTTGATTGAAAATATGCGCCGTGAAGGGTACGAATTCCAAGTATCACGGCCTGAAGTTATTTTCAAAATGGTTGATGGCCAACGCATGGAACCAGTCGAACAAGTCGAAATCGAAGTGTCAGAACAATACCAAGGCACCGTCATCGAATTGCTCGGTCAACGCCGTGGTCAAATGCGCGATATGAGCTACCGTGAAGACGGTACGGTCAATCTCACATTCCACGTGCCAACCCGTGGGTTGTTGGGCTTCCGCCAACAATTCATGACGGCATCACGTGGTGAAGGTCAGCTCAATGCGCTGTTCCTCGAATACCAACCAATGATGGGCGAAATCAGCACCCGAGCCTTGGGTTCACTCGTCGCATCAGAAGCCGGTATGACCACTACCTTTGGTTTGTTTGGCGCCCAAGAGCGCGGCCAACTCTTCATTGCGGCTGGGTATGAAGTGTACGAAGGCATGATTATCGGTCAACACATTCGTGAACGTGACCTCGAAGTCAATTGCTGTAAAAAGAAGCATTTGACCAACATGCGTTCGTCGGGTGCCGATGATTCATTGCGCCTCGAAACCCCACGGAACTTGAGCCTTGACGACGCCGTTGAATATCTCGGTGACGACGAGTTGCTTGAAGTGACGCCCAAAAATTATCGCTTGCGTAAACGCTTGCTCAATCAAGAAGAACGCAAACGTGACCAGAAACGCCGCGAAATGGCCATGCAAAACGACGATTAGTCGTTATCGGTATATTTCCGCATGATTCCAATAATCACTGCCCACGTACGTTCTGTGCGTGGGCAGTGGTCTTTTGCAGTGGTATACTAACTGTCAGTCAGGTTTCCAATAATTAAGGGATTGGTTCATGAATCAATTACGTGCATTGTGGCCGTATGTAGTGCGCTACCGCTGGCGCTACCTGTTAGGTATTTTGTTTAACACTATTCAAATCGGATTTACGGTGATGGTGCCGCAAGTAGTACGCGTTGTGGTCAACGAAATCAGCACTAGAGGAATTATCTGGGATGATTTAGTTGCCTCCGCCCTGAAAATGTTGGGTATGGCTGCCGTTGTTTTTCTCTTCGGTTTTTTATCACGGGTGCTCATTCTCGGTACTGCACACCAAGTCGAAGGCGATGTGCGTGAGGCGATGTTCCATCGCTTGTTGATTCTCGATCAAAAATTTTATGGAGAACATCATACCGGTGACTTGATGACCCGTGTCACCAACGATATCTCCGCAATTCGCCAATTTTTTGGGCCAGGCGTGCAACAAATCGGGGCAGTGCTGATGATTATTTCGGCATCAGCACTGATGGTTGCCACCAATTTAACGCTAGCGATGATTGTGCTGGCGTTATTGCCGGTGGTAACGATTTTGTTTATTGTGGTCGGTGCGCGGATGCGCCTGATTTTCCGCAAAGTTCAAGATTTGTTTGGTGAAGTATCAACCCGCGTCCAAGAAGATTTTTCGGGCATCCGCACTATCAAAGCCTATACCCAAGAAGCCCAAGAAACTGAAGAATTTTTTAAGGTAAATGAACGCTACCGCGCCCAAAACGTACGCTATGTATTGTTGAGTGGCTTGTTGTGGCCAATTATTAGCCTCGTAATGGGAATTATTGGCTCACTTGTATTGCTCATCGGTGGCCAACAAGTAGCTGCGGGCAAAATGAGCATTGGTGATCTGGTGTTGTTCAATAGCTACCTCGCTGCCCTCGGGTGGCCGGTGGTGGCCTTGGGCTGGACAGTCGACCTCTACCAACAGGCAGTATCGGCCGCGGGGCGCCTCGGTGAGGTACTCCAACGTGTACCGACGATTCGCAACAACGATGAGCATGGTGGTGTTTCGCATAATGTCACTGGCGCGATTAAATTCCACAATGTCGGTGTGTCAGTTGGCAGTGGTGCGGACGCCCGTTGGATTTTGCGCCATATTTCGTTTGAGGTTGCCGAAGGGCAAACGGTGGCGATTGTGGGTGCCACCGGTGGTGGCAAAACCACCTTGGTGAATTTGTTGGCGCGGGTCCAAGACCCCACGGAAGGGACGATTTCGGTAGATGGCCACGACATCCGTGATATTTCTCTGTCGTCGTTGCGTGAGGGAATCGGCTATGTCCCCCAAGATACTTTTTTGTTTAGTGTGCCCGTGCGTGAAAATGTCGCCTTTGGACGGCCTGATGCGTCAGCCGAAGAAATCGAACAAGCCTTGCATATCTCACGGTTGAGCAATGATATCGTGCAATTACCCTCTGGTATTGATACGTTGGTGGGTGAACGGGGTGTCACGTTGTCTGGTGGCCAAAAACAACGCACGGCAATTGCGCGGGCGGTGTTGCGCAATCCAGCGATTTTGGTGCTCGACGATGCCTTGTCGAGTGTCGATACCCATACTGCATCACAAATCCTCGAGGGTCTCCGGCAGTTTCGCCATGGGCGTACTGCAATTTTGATTGCACAACGGATTGCTACGGTGCGTGATGCGGATTTGATTGTCTTGCTCCGTGATGGCGAAATCGCCGAGCAAGGATCACACGCCAGCTTGTTGGCGCAGGGTGGTTTGTATACCGCCATGTATCAACGGGAAACGTTGGCTGATGCAGTTGATAATGCCTAATTTGCTGGTGTACTACTCATACTGAATGCGCTGAATAACGGGGGATGGCATGACGTTTTACGATGATGAAATACTTGGAAAAGCCTACGACGGACGATTAGTCCGCCGTCTGATGGGCTTTGTGTTGCCCTATAAATGGTCGTTGACGGCCGCAATTGTATTGATGATTGGGAGCGCTTCTGTCGAACTGATTCCACCCTACTTGATTCGTACCGCCATTGACGGTCCGATTGCAAATCGTGATGTGGCTGGAATCTGGCCAATTTTTTATATGTATGCCGGCACGCTCGTTTTTTCGTTTTTGTTTCGCTATGTACAAACCTACATGATGCAATCGATGAGCCAACGCATCATTATCGACATCCGCATGACCATATTTCGGCACATTCAATCGATGAGCCTGAGTTTCTTTGATCATAATCCAGTTGGGCGTTTGCTTACCCGCATTACCAATGATGTCGATGCGCTCAATGACTTTATCACCCAAGGCACTGTGGCGTTGCTGGGTGACTTGGTGCGTTTGTTGTTTATCGTGGTGACGATGCTGGTGTTGAGTTGGCGCTTGGCGTTGGTGTCGTTTTGTATTTTTCCGGTGGTGATTTTGTCGACGATTATTTTCCAACGGATTATGCGCACGACCTACCGGGTGATGCGCCAACGCTTGGCGCGTATCAATGCCTACCTCAATGAACAAATCACCGGCGTGCTGGTGACCCAGTTGTTTCGTCGCGAAGAAAGTAGCCGGACGTTTTTTTCGACAATCAGCAAAGAATATTTGCAATCACAGTTTCGCTCCAACAATACCTTTGCGGTCTTTTTCCCGACGATTTATGTGACGTCGGTAATGGCGTCGGCAGTGTTGTTGACGCTCGGTGGCAATCTGGTGTTGGGTAATTATGTGACCATCGGGTTGTTGGTGGCGTTCATTCAATATACTGACCAAGCCTTTCAACCGATCCGACAATTAGCAGACCGCTACAACACCCTCCAGAGCGCCATGGCGTCGTCGGAGCGGGTGTTCCGGGTGTTGGATACCCCCGCCGAAATTGTCGACCCTGTGGCGCCGTTAGAACTTGTTACGCCAGTGCGTGGTGAAATCACTTTTGATAACGTCGTGTTTGGCTATAACCCAGATGAACCAGTGCTCAAAGGGGTGTCATTTACGATTCCGGCAGGACAAGCGGTAGCGGTGGTCGGTGCCACTGGCGCCGGCAAAACGTCGTTGGTGAGTTTGATGGCGCGCTTTTATGAAATCCAACAAGGGGCGATTTTACTCGATGGCGTCGACATTCGTTCTTTGCGTCAACACGATTTGCGGAGCCATGTTGGTGCGGTGCCCCAAGACCCTACCTGTTTTAGTGGCACGATTCGCGATAATATTCGTTTGCACGACACGACGATTAGTGATGCACAAGTGCGGGCTGCCGCCGAAATTTCTGGCGCGGCGAGTTTTATCAACAAATTACCAGGCACGTATGATTACGAAGTGCGTGAGCGCGGTTCAAATTTGTCGGTCGGGCAACGGCAGTTGTTGGCGTTTGCACGGGCGATGGCGTTTAATCCCGAAGTGATGCTCATTCTCGACGAAGCGACGAGTAGCGTCGATACCGAGACCGAACAAATCATGCAGGTCGCCGTGCAACGCTTGCTCAAGGGGCGCACGTCGCTGGTTATCGCCCATCGCTTGTCGACGATTCGCTACGTGGATCGGATTTTGGTGTTACATCGTGGTAAATTGGTAGAAGACGGGACGCATGATGAATTACTTGCGTTGAATGGTTATTATGCGCGGCTCTATCGGTTACAATATGCAGAACAGTTCGGTGGTCAAATTCCAGAATAGGGTTGTATTTATTGAAAGGATTTTGCAATGGCAAAGACGATTAATCTTGTAACCGAAGTCCCTGGTCCAAAATCGCGGGCGATTGTCGCTCGCCGCGAAGCTGCGGTACCAAACGGGCTCTACAAAGCGCACCCCATTGCCATTGATCACGCCCATGGCGCAACGGTGACGGATGTCGACGGCAACACGTACCTCGACTTTGTTGGTGGTATTGGCGTGATGAACGCCGGGCACACCATGCCGGCTGTGGTTGATGCAATTCATGCCCAAGCCCAAAAACTAATTCACTTCTCGGCATTGGTGGGTACCTACGAATCGTATGTCGAATTGTGTGAACGGCTCAATGATGCAGTGCCGATTAGTGGTCCCTGCAAAACGATTTTGGCGAATAGTGGTGCCGAAGGGGTCGAAAACGCCATCAAAATCGCCAAAGTTGCCACTGGTCGCCAAGCGATTATCGCATTCGAGGGTGGCTATCATGGGCGGACATTGCTGACGTTGTCACTCACGTCCAAAACCGCCTTCAAAAAGAACCTTGGACCATTCGTACCCGAAGTTTATCGCGCACCCTTCCCCTATGAATATCAATGCCGCATGTGCCAAAACGCGTGTAGCGGCGCCTGTACCGATCAACTCGAACGGATGTTGTTGACGCATGTGGATGCCAACGCAGTGGCAGCGATTATCATTGAGCCAGTCCAAGGTGAAGGTGGCTTTATCCCAGTGCCCAAATCCTACATGCAACGCTTACGTTCCTTGTGCGACAAATATGGGATTGTGTTGATTGCCGATGAAGTCCAATGTGGTTTTGGGCGTACCGGTACGTTGTTTGCCATGGAGCAAATGGGTGTCGAGCCCGATATCATCGTGACGGCCAAATCTATTGCCGCCGGAATGCCGTTGGCGGCCGTGACCGGTCGGGCCGAATTGATGGACAAAGTCCATATCGGTGGGATAGGTGGCACGTACGGCGGCAATCCGCTAGCCTGTGTGGCAGCCATCGAAGTGATGAATCAATTCCAAGATGGTGATTTGCTGGAGCGTTCCAAAAAAATCGGTGCCCAAATCAAGGCCCTCGGCGAAACCTGGCAACGCGAAATTCCCAAGGTTGGTGATGTGCGCGGGCTCGGTAGCATGATTGCCATCGAATTCGTCAAAGACCGCACCACCCGCGAGCCCGACCCCGATGCCGTCGCCAAAATCAGCAGTTATTGTTTGCAAAATGGCGTGATTACCATGCGCGCCGGGTTGTACACCAACTGTGTGCGCTTGTTGATGCCACTGGTGATTACCGATGAGCAACTCCAAGAAGGCTTGGCAGTACTTGACGCGGCAGTGCGGTCGGTATTGTAATGACGACGATGCAGGTGACTATTCGCCAAACACGGCTGGAAGATGCTGAGGCACTCGAATTATTGCAACAGCGCTGTTATCCGTCATTGGACCCGTCACATTTGTTTCGCCGTGAACATATCATCAGCCAAGTGCAGATTTTTCCGGCAGGGCAACACGTGGCGTTGATTGATGGCCAAATTGTGGGGATGAGTTCTTCGTTGCGGCGCCACATTGATTTGGCGCATGCCCAGCATGCGTTTGATGACATGATCGCCAGTGGTTATTTTACCAATCACGAACCTGACGGTGAATGGCTGTATGGTGCTGACATGAGCACACTGCCTGAATTCCGCCAACGAGGGATTGCATCCACGCTGTATGATGCGCGTAAATCATTGATCAAAACGCTGAATTTGCGGGGCATGGTCGGTGGCGGCATGGTACCTGGGTATCGCTTCCACAAAGACCAAATGTCACTCGCAGAATATGCGGCCAAAGTGGCGGCGGGTGAATTGAAAGACCCTACATTGACGCCGCAATTACGCAATGGATACACGGTTCGTGGCATTATCTACGATTATCTGCATGACGCCGAATTAGGCAACGATGCGACGTTGATTGTGTGGGATAATCCGGATTATCAGGCTTGATCAGTTTTAATTAGCGGTATGATTTTTGTGCAAAAAGCGATGCAATACTGCGTCGCTTTTCGTACCATAAAGGGGAATAAGATGGAAAAGCAACGGAATTTTATTGGTGGTGAATGGGTTGCCCCAACGAGTGGCAATTATCTCGAAATTCGCAACCCGGCCCAGCTCGACGAATTGGTCGGCTACGCTCCCTCATCGGCAATTGCCGATGTGCAGCAAGCGATTGCGGCAGCAGCTGCAGCCCAACCCGCCTGGGCGGCCCGTCCGGCACCAGAGCGTGGCCGGATTTTGCACAAAGTCGCGAATTTGATCGAAACCCAAATCGACCAATGGGCGATTGAATTGACCCGTGAAGAAGGCAAAACTAAAACCGAAGCGCGTATGGAAGTGATTCGTGCCGTCGAAGTGTTTCGCTATTTTGCCGGTGAAGCATGGCGGGTGGGTGGTGATGTATTGCCCGCCGATACCCCTTCGACGTTGCTCTATAGTGTACGTGTACCACTAGGGGTGGTTGCGATTATTACCCCATGGAATTTCCCATTGTCGATTCCGGTATGGAAGATGGCACCCGCCTTGGTAATGGGTAATGCCGTTGTCCTCAAGCCGGCATCTGCCACACCATTGATGGCGTTGCGCTTGATGGGCGCATTGCATGAAGCCGGAGTGCCAGCCGGCGTGGTGAACTGTGTGACGGGCAGTGGTGGCACGATTGGTGACACTCTCGCAACGGATGCACGCATCAAAGCGGTATCGTTCACTGGTTCGTATGCGATTGGTCACGCGTTGTATCAAAAAACTGCTGCACGCCTGACGCGTACTCACCTAGAGATGGGTGGCAAAAATCCGGTGATTGTGGCGGCAGATGCCGATCTCGACAAAGCGGTAAATATCGTGGTGCGTGGCGGGTTTGGTTTGACTGGTCAAGCGTGTACGGCTACGAGTCGGGTGATTGTCGACAAATCAATTGTGGCCGAGTTTTCGAAGCGACTTGCCGCTGCTGCCCAAGCATTGGTTGTAGGACCTGGATTGGTCGATGGCGTACAAATGGGACCAGCGGTAAGTGCCAGCCAGCGCAATACCGATATGGATTATATTCAGATTGCCAGTAGTGAAGGTGCCCAGATTGTGGCTGGTGGATCATCACCAGAAGGAAATGGGTACTTTGTGCGTCCGACGGTGTTGACGCATGTGCGGCCTGACTCACGCATCGCCCAAGAAGAAGTCTTTGGTCCAGTCATTGGGGTTATCGAAGCTGACGGGCTTGATGAAGCATTCGCGATTTCGAATAATATTCCGTATGGACTCTCAGCGTCGTTAGTGTCAAATGATTTGCGCAATGCCATTCGGTTTGCGGAACGCGCTGAGGCAGGTATGTTGAAGGTAAATCAACCCACTGCTGGGGTTTCTATCCAAGCACCATTTGGCGGATTCAAGCAGAGCGGCTCGGGCATGTTCCGCGAAATGGGCAAAGGTGCAATTGAATTTTTTTCACAAGAGAAGGCAATATACATCGACGGCCAGTAGTTTCTAACTATTTCAATTCAAATACAAGATATTCTGTTCACCATAGATATCTTGTATTTGAATTGAAAATAAATTTATATATATATGTTTCAATTCAATAAAATAATTATGCTGTGAAAATTTAACTAATTAAATGAATAAACAATGTGATGATATTATTGACAATCACTTGACAAATATAATAAAAAGCATTATAAATACAATTGGAATTCATGATACTAGTGCAGAAAGACAATGCAATGCAAAAGACTGACTTTGTGAAGGCTGT
>CANFUF010000010.1 GCA_947450095.1 Roseiflexaceae bacterium | reverse complement strand
GGGCAATTAAGTGTGTTTGATTTCGACGATGCGGGGATGGGGTGGCCGATCCAAGATTTGGCCATCGCGTGTTATAACCTGCGTGATATTGTTGGTGCCGAGGATGATTTATTCGCTGGGTATACCAGTGTGACTACAATACCAGCCGTTAGTAGTGCGGAATTCGAGGCATTGTTGATGGCGCGTGGTATCGTGTTGCTCAATGATTTAATCATGTTGCAAAGCCACGAAGAACATGCCTTCGTACCAGAATTTTGTCGGCGTATGGAGCTCCGGCTCCGGCATTTTCTCGACATGGGTACGTTTCGCTTGTTGAAGTAATAGGAAAGAAATAGCACCGTTCCAATGAAGAACGATGCTGTTGTGTTGTTTATGTGTGTACGCTTTAGGCATCTTCGCCGTATTGGCTACGTTCGATTTGGTGTTGAATCAATTGTTGGTCGACGCGATGATAGATTTGCATCGTCACAAGGTGCGCATAAAACAAGCTACTAAAAAAGAGCCATGTAATCACCAGACCACCTACCCACGCACTACTGCCGCCATTATTCAACACCCATGGCAAACAGATCGCAACGATGATTGGGATGAGGTAAAGGGGGATGCTATAGAGCCGTGCTTTAGCGTAATACAGCCATGCCTGTCGCCGGAATGCTTCACGCAGTGGGTAGCCACTCAGGCAGCGTTCAGCGCCACTGTCGTCGACATAGACGAGGCGTCCAATCGCTGAGACGCCACTCAAAAACATCACTAACCACCACAGGCCTAAGCCAATGCCAAAGATCCACAACACGTTGACTTGGGATTCATCGGCACGTTGCATGACGAGGGTGAGTCCACCACAAAAAAAGAGCAAGGTGGCAATCATGGCGGGTAATGCATAAAAAATAAAATCAATCAGCACCGCAAATAATCCCATCAACCAACGCGTTGTCCAGTCAACCAGCGGTGGTAAAGGGGTGGCATACCCTTTGCGGGTGTTTTCGAGATGCGAAATAATAAATCCCGCACTAATCGGATAGCCAAACAGGGTCATCCCACATAATCCCGCCACGGCGACCGCTCGCCACCATCGTTTATCCGCATGCACAACACGCAGTGATTCACGCAACATAGAATGACATCCTTTGCGGTGCGAATGAATTAGGCATAAATATTGTCGTCATCGCGCTGTGGGGTGGTGCCGTTTACTTGTTGTTGAAAGCGCGCAGTCAGCTCCGCTTCGTGGGCAGCGGCGGCTTCACGGGCTGCGGCGATGAGCGAACCCACTAGACTATTGGGATCATCAAAGGCCCCGATGCGGCGTAACCACCAAATTCCCACCGCGGTACCAGCAATTAACCCAAAGAGTAATCCAAAAATAAATCGGCGCATGTGAATTCTCCCTCATATGAAAACACGACACCGTTGACATGACGCCAACGGTGTCGTTTGGTAGTGATTTATGCCTTGGTGGAGATTTCGAGTTGCGCGCGGGCAATGAAATCATCTACTGCCAATGCGCCTAAATCAGTTCCCGTACGGGTCCGCACGGCTACTGCCCCCGCGCTCGCTTCGCGATCGCCGATGATGAGCATGTAGGGGATTTTTTGGAGCTGGGCATCGCGGATTTTGGCGTTCATGCGGTCACGGCTCATATTGAGCTCGACCCGCATGCCGAGTGCCGCAAGTTTGGCTTGGACTTCTTGGGCGTAAGCACCATGTTTTTCATCCGAAATGGGGATGATAACGGCTTGTGTCGGCGCCAACCACAACGGGAATGCGCCGGCGTAGTGCTCGATCATCACACCCATGAAGCGTTCGGTCGAACCAGTGACGGCGCGGTGAATCAATACGGGGGTGTGCATTTGGCCATCTTCGCCGACATATTCTACACCCAAGCGTTCGGGTTGGATGAAGTCGACTTGGACGGTGGACAACTGCCACTCACGGCCCAGCGCGTCTTTGGCCAAAAAGTCGGCTTTGGGACCATAAAACGCCGCTTCGCCTTCGACGGCTTCGTAGACGACGCCGTTGGCATCGAGGGCTTGTTTGAGGGCGGCGGTGGCGCGTTCCCATTTGTCATCGTCTTTGACGAATTTGCCTTCGTTGCCGCGCAACGACAAGCGCACGCGATAGTCAGACAGCCGATAGGCAGTCAAAACTTCGTTGATGAGTTGCAAACAGCGACTAAATTCGGCTTGGATTTGGTCAGGAGTACAAAAGACGTGACAATCGTCTTGGGTCAATGAGCGCACCCGGGTCAACCCGCTCAGGGCGCCGCTATCTTCGTAACGATAGAGGGTGGCGAATTCGGCGAAACGCATCGGCAATTCGCGGTATGAATGGCGGCCCATTTCTTTGAACAACGTCATGTGTGACGGGCAGTTCATCGGTTTGAGGCGGAAGATGGTGTCACCGTCTACCATGGGTGGGAACATCGAGTCGCGATAGTTTTCGTAATGCCCCGACTTGTGATAGAGCGTTTCTTTGACTAAATGCCCCGTCCAGACGTGCTGATAGCCGTAGCGGGTTTGTACTTCACGGACGTATGATTCCATCAAGTAGCGCAACATTTCGCCCTTGGGGGTAAACAAGGGCAAGCCGGCGCCCACATCTTCGGAGAAGTAAAAGAGGTTGAGTTCACGGCCAAGGCGGCGATGGTCGCGGCGTTTGGCTTCTTCGAGTTGGAAGAGATAGTGGTCGAGCTCGGCTTTAGAAGCCCAGGCTGTGGCATAGATGCGTTGGAGCTGCGGGCGTTTTTCGTCACCCCGCCAATAGGCACCAGCCACGCTCATCAACTTGAAGCCATCGACGGGGATATCGCCGGTGGTGGCGACATGCGGGCCGCGACAGAGGTCTTCGAAGTTGTCTTGGCGATAGGTCGAAATGACTACTTTTTCTTTGCTGGTGTCGCCGTTGTCGTCT
Source organism: Roseiflexaceae bacterium (assembly GCA_947450095.1). Classification (GTDB taxonomy): domain Bacteria; phylum Chloroflexota; class Chloroflexia; order Chloroflexales; family Roseiflexaceae; genus UBA965. The sequence continues at coordinate 48,361 of CANFUF010000010.1, read as the reverse complement.
TGACCGGCATCCAGACCATCGATAAGTTCGATTTTGTAGGGTTGATCATGGAAAAACGTACGGGCCTCGGCGGCGCTGACTTCGCGGTACACAAACGGGTGTTTGGCCGCAATGATGCGGCGCATGCGGGTTTCGATGTCGGCGAAGTCGTCCTGGGTGATGGCGCGAGGTAAATCAAAGTCATAATAAAAGCCATCGTCAATTGGCGGACCGATGGCAATGAGGGCATCGGGGAAGATTTCGCGCACTGCTTGGGCCATTACGTGGGCCGCTGAATGGCGAATGCGATAAAGTTGATCGGGTGCTCCAGCCATGCCGGTATTCTCCTCACACACTATGGGACACGGAGGGGCATCAAACCAAGAGCCGCTCCGTGCACATCTATTGTTGTCTCTATTCTACCTTATTTACCTGTGAGGGTGATTTCGATGACCCCATCCATGATATGCAGGTCTTGCACGGGGGTTTTGTCGTGGAGGCGTTTGTTGATTTCGTCTTCAAACAATTGCGAGATTTTTTCGATGGGCAACAATGCCCCAATCACGCCGTCGAGGTGCGGTTTGGCCAAAATGATATTGCCATTTGACACCGCCAAACCGGTGGTCAATGTCCCTTTGATGCCACCGACCAACAAATCGATGGCCACACTATCGGTCGAAAGGGTGACGTTGGTGACTTTGGCTTGAGCCGTGCCAATATCGCGCAATTTTTGATTGATTTCGTCTTGGGTAAGGCGAATTACACGATTGTTGCTATCTTTGGTGGTGGCGGCCAGTGCGGCCACCGTCGCTGTGGGAACGGTGACAACCGCGGTTGGGATTGGTTTGATGCCATTGGAGATTGGACCACTGGTAACATACCATGCACCGACTCCCGCTATAACTATTGCGATGGCTAAGAATGATAATCGCATACACTGACTCCTTTTAGGTGACATAGTTTATATACTATATATTGTGATTATAAATGAAAGTACTTTAGAATAGAATGAGTGTTCAATGCGCATGATTTTTGTGGAAATCAGGAGCGCATCAATAGACATAGGAAGCGTTTTGTGAAAATCACATCCTATCGACAGGTCGTATTGATATATTGCGGCATGATGCTCGCACTGACATTCCCGTATTGGGGGCTCGGCAATGAACTCGTCTCGAGCTGTCATGCCGTGGTGATGGGCGTGTCACCGACTACCCCACAACAACAAGCGTGTGAGCATCGTAAATTTACTGATTTTGAAAACGATTTTCTGCCCGAAGTGAATAACCAACTTACGGCACCTCGGACGGGCTTTATGGCCGTCCAATTTGCCGACAATGAAATGGGTCGGCAAGCGCGCACGCTCGCCGGTAAAACCCCCGCAAATTTTTATACCTGGGTGATTTTCCAAATCAGCCATGACGCCTATCGGATATTGACGACACTTACCTTGAGTATGGCGTTTTTGGCGGGGATCTTTGGACTGCTAGTGTGTCGCGAATTGCAACTCACTCCGTTGACTGGCTTAATCGGCGCCTTGTTTCTTGCTACTAATCCATTTACGGCATATTGGTTGGCATTCCCGATGCACATTGCGTCGATTTGTTGGAGTGTGGGGGCGTTTTGGGGAATTGTGCGCATGCAACGGCGAGGTGATGCCGTCGCATGGGGGGCACTTGCATTTAGTGTCTATAGTTTGTTGATGATGGGCTATTTGCAGACAGTTATCTATAGTGTGTGGATTTTTGGTGCATATATCATTTGGCAGGCCTGGCTGCAAAAAACACAATGGCGAGCGACGGTTATTTGGTGTCTCAAAATGAGTGGTGCCGCATTGATTGGTGCGATTTTGGTGTTGCCGGCCTATCTCGATTTGTGGCAACAAGCTGGGATTAGCGCCCAACCACGCTCAGCCGATGGTTTTTTTACCCACTTTATCCAAGTCATAAGTAATTGGGACGGCGTCTGGTGGTATGTGAGTGTACATACCATGCCCGAAGTATTTGGCAATCCGATGAACGGCACGTATCCGTTTCAATTCGATGGCTTGAGTGTGCCAATATTTTATGGTGTACTCATTGTATTGGCCATTGTGTTGCAATGGCGCCACGTATGGATCTGGGCGGTGTGGTTGGGTATCTTGTTGGTGCTGTCGGTATCTCCCACACTATTTACGTGGGTAATGCACACAATTCCCGGGTTGCGTTTTTCGCAATGGGCACCGATTTGGAGTGGTGTGTTGCCGTTGGCGCTGTTGGCTGCCTATGGATGTGACGCACTCCTAACGAGCGCGCACCGGCAATACGTCGCCAAGACGATTATTGGCTGTCTTATCGGTGTTGGTGCGATTGGGGTGATGGCATTGCGGGTTGCCCAACAAACCGCATCTGCGGTAGTGTGGCCCATTGTCGCCGTGTTGGGGGTGATCGCCGTCACATATATCGTGCTTACACGGCGGTTACTCCCCGTCGTGGTGGTCGGTTTGGCCGTGGTGACAATTGCCTATAGCACGTACCCATTGTTGCTCCAACAACCACGGTCTGCATTGGTAAAATCGTCGCCACTCGTAGACACGACGCGACAGACATTGTTACCCGGTCAGCGGTATGCGATGGTGTCGGCAGAATTGGCCGACATACTGTCGCCTAACTTCAATACGATGCAAGGGTTGGCGTCGGTGCATAGTTATCACAACTTCACGTCGTTTTATTATCAAAATTATCTGCGGCAAATGGGTGGCAAAACCGTGACCTTTGGGCGGTTGAATCGTACCATCGCCCCTGATTATGCTGCCATGACGTTTTGGATGAGTAATATTGGGGCGGTGTTGTCATTTGCGCCGATTGACGATCCCCATGTGGTGTTGGTCAAAAAAACAGGTACGGCCATGGTGTATCGTGTCACGCAACAAATGGGGCCGTTTTGGCGTATTCCGGTGAATCTCCGCCCCGATATCACCGATATCCGGGTCGATGATTACCGAAATCGTCAATCCCAACCGGTTTTTTATGCTGAATATCATGGTGATACCCAGTTAGTCCGCTATCAGCCCAGTAATCGCGCCACGTTGCTGGTATTGAGCCAACAATACGATGTATTGTGGCAAGCCGAGGTCTATGATGGTGTGGCGTGGCATCCCACCCGCATTGTCAGCGTCAATGGGGTGTTTATGGGGGTGTATTTGCCTGCCCAAAGCCAATTAATTCGGTTGACGTATCACACCTATGTCCAATACACATGGATTGCCCATGTAATTTGGGGCATCGGATTCAGCGTAATTGCCCTCTGGGCTGGGGCCGGATATGGCGGCGGCGGGAAAAGGGCCAGCACCGTGATGTCGATATATTAATAGGGAATTGAGTCACCGATGATACCTACCTATCGCCGTGCCAGTATGATCTATATTGCCTGTTTTGCCGTGTTGGCGGGCTGGTTGTGGGCAAGTGGGATTGTGTTGACGCCAGTTTGTCATGCCCAAATCAATGGTAAGCAATATCTGACGCCAGCAATGATTGCCTGTGAACAGCGTAAATTGGCCGATTACGAAGAAGAATTTTTACCAGAAATCGTCAATCAACAAACCCTGCCACATACTGGGTTTGTGGTGACCCGCAATGAATTGAATGAATTTGGGCGTCAAGCCAAGCATATTACCGGTAATACTCCGGCTAACGTATATACCTGGGTGTTGTTTCAATTAATCAAAGACCCCTATCAAATCCTGGCCACGCAATCATTGAGTTTGCTCTGTTTGTTTGGGTTGTGGGTGTTGTTGATTTGTCGTGAACTCACTATTACCCCGACGGCTGGGTTATTTGCGGCATTGAGTGGGGTGGCTACGCCGTTTTTGCTGTATTGGTTGACCTTTCCGATGCATATTGCTACGGTGTGTTGGACTGCTGCCTTACTATATGGGGTGATGCGTATTTTTCGTCAGCGTGATGTATGGGTCTGGGTGGTAATGGCATTTGCCACGTATGGATTGTTTTTGATGGGGTATCCCCAAACCGCAGTCTATAGTGTGTGGATGTTGGCGGGGTATGTCGGTGTCGTGAGTTGGCCCCAATTACGCCGTGGCGCATGGTGGGATGTGGCACGCCAGATGGGGTTTATGTTTTCGGCGGTGCTCGTTGGTGCGCTCTTGACGATGCCAGCTTACCTTGATTTATACATGCGTTATCGTGATTCATCACGATTTTGGGTGCAGGATGCCTTTTTTTTACAGGCCATCCAAGTCATCACTTCTGCCAAAGTAGCGGTGTTGTATGGCGTGTCGCGGTTTGTGCCCGAATTATACGGGAACCCGATGGGGAGTCGCTATCCATTAGAATTCGATGGCGCCAGCATTCCGTTATTGACTGGAGTGTTGTTGATCATAGTTGCCATCCACCGGCGCCGTGCGGCGTGGTGGTGGTTGGCGTGCGTAGGCGGTTTATGGGTGCTGACGATATCACCGACGTTGTTTACGGTTGTGTTGCAGCTTTTTCCGGGGTTTCGCTTGTCGGCATGGACTCCCGCGTGGAGTGCCGTATTACCAATGGTGCTTGTCGTAGCCTATGGGTGTGATGCCCTGCTTGCGTTGCCGGTGACTGCTGTGCGGCGCATATTGGGTTGGCTCATCTTGGCACAATTGGCAGTTGTAGGGTGTGGGTTTATTGTTGCTCGGTGGTTTGAATTGCCCATTGCTCACTGGGATGTGGTGCGAGTTGGGCTAGTGGTCGTCAGCACGCTAGGGTTATATTGGCGGGTGACTCCGCTAACGATGTGGGGGGCATTGGCGCTCACCATTGCGGTAACTGCAGCGCCGCTCCTTGTGGTGCAACCGCGGAGTGCGTTGATTGCGACGACGCCGTTGACCCAAACGCTCCACCAACAAGTACCACCAGGGGCGCGATTTGCGATTGTATCGGTGCCGCTCGAATATTTATTAGCGCCGAACTACAATGCAATGCTCGGCATTGCCTCTGTGCATAGTTACAATAATTTTTTTACGTCATACTATCAACGATTAATTAATCAACTTGGTGGCAAAATAACGGTATATGGCAAATTAAATCGTGCCATTGCCCCAAATTATGATGACACCGTGTTTTGGATGAGTAATATTGCGGTAGTTATTGCCGCCCAACCACTCGATCAGCCCAATTTGCAATTGGTGACACAGTATGGTGAGGCGTGGGTGTATCACGTGAAACAACGGATGGGGCAATATTGGCGGATTCCGGTGCAACGAGTCGCCGATGTGTCCGACATTCATATTCCTGATTATCATGCTCTGCAACCCTTGCCGATAACGCAGTATCAAAACAACGGTGATATGGTGGAATTGCACTATCCGGTGGCGTCTACCGCATCACTGGTGGTGTTGAGTACGTTATATGAATCGGGCTGGCAAGCGGAGAGCTTTGATGGTGTTGTATGGAAAAAAATTGCGCCGGTGAGCGTGAATGGGGCTTTTTTGGGGGTTGTGGTGCCGGCACAAAGTCGTGCTTTGCAGGTACGCTATGTAACTTATGTGCAATACATGTGGATTTCGCATCTGTTATGGCTATTGTGCTTCATCACCGTAGGGATATGGTATTGGCGTGATACACGGCGGAGCCAAAAATAGTACACTATAGGCAATGGTTTTTTTGTGAACCCAGCGCGTGATGTTTTTTTATATTGATGTGAGGAAACCCCGATGCAATCAGATCTAGCAATTGCCCAAGCCGCCACGTTACGCCCCATTGCGACGATTGCCGATGCATTGGGGGTTGAGTCGGAGTATCTCGAACCATATGGACGCTATATGGCCAAAATCGACACGGCCGCCATCCATGGTGCGCGGCGGGCCCGCTATGTGGTGGTGACGGCGATTACCCCCACGCCCCTTGGCGAAGGCAAAACCACCACCACCATCGGGTTGGGGCAGGCCTTGTCGGCCCGTGGGCATCGGGCGGTGGTGGCAATCCGCCAGCCATCGATGGGGCCGACCTTTGGGATCAAAGGAGGTGCTGCTGGTGGCGGCTATAGTCAAGTCGTCCCCATGGAGCAATTCAACTTGCATCTCACTGGTGATATCCACGCTATCGGGGTGGCACATAATTTGTTGGCGGCGATGATCGACAACCATTTGCATCATGGTAATGTGCTGGGGATAGACCCCTATTCGATTCGCTGGCCCCGCGTCCTCGACATCAGCGATCGCATGTTGCGTTCAGTGGTAGTGGGGTTGGGTGGCAAAGGCGATGGCCCGCCCCGCCAAGTCGGCTTTGATATTACGGTGGCCTCAGAAGTGATGGCAGTATTGTCACTCGCTAGCGATATTCATGATTTGCGGGCGCGTTTGGGGCGGATGGTGATTGGCCAACGCAAAGACGGCACCCCGGTAACAGCCGAAGATCTCAAGGCAGCGGGAGCGATGACGGTGTTGTTGCGTGAAGCGCTCAAACCCAATCTGCTCCAGACGCTCGAAGGGTCGCCGGCGTTGGTGCATTGTGGGCCATTTGCCAATATTGCCCATGGCAATTCGTCGGTGATGGCCGACCGGGTTGCCATGTCACGGGCTGATTATGTGGTGACCGAAAGTGGCTTTGGGGCCGACATCGGCTTCGAGAAGTTTTGTCATATCAAAAGCCGGGTGTCGGGGGTGACTCCTGACGCCGTCGTGTTGGTGTGTACGATTCGGGCCCTGAAGGCACATAGTGGCCGCTACAAAATCGTGGCAGGCAAGCCACTCGACCCGCAATTGTTGGCGGCGAATCCGGCCGATGTACAGGCAGGGTGTAGCAATTTGCGTGCCCAAATCGCCAATGCGGCGGCATTTGGGCGACCGGTGGTGGTGGCACTCAATCGCTTCCCTAGCGATCATCCCGAAGAAATTGCGGTGGTGCGTGAAGTGGCTATGGCCGCTGGGGCTTTTGCGATGGTCGAAAGTGCGGTGTTTAGTGATGGCGGTGCCGGTGGTGATGCCTTGGCGGCGGCGGTAGAGCAAGCCTGCCTGCAACCTGGGGAATTCCGCTACTTGTATCCCCTTGAATGGTCATTAACCAAAAAAATCGAAACCTTGGCGACACAGGTATATGGCGCCAATGGGGTGGAATATAGTAGTGATGCCCGTAAACAACTCGAGCGCTATGAAGCGTTGGGGTATGGCAATTTGCCCATCTGTATGGCCAAAACACAATATTCGCTCAGTCATGATGCCAGCAAAGTAGGGGCACCACGCGATTATACCTTCCCGATTCGGGAAGTACGGTTGGCTGCGGGGGCCGGATTTATTTATCCCTTGGCTGGTGACATGCGTACCATGCCTGGGTTGCCGACGCATCCTGGTGCTGAACGGATTGATATTGATAGTGATGGCAACACGGTCGGGTTGAGTTAATTCTGTTTATAACACAGATGGTTATACGTTATCGTGTGCCTTGGATGACGGGTTGCGATTATTCAACAAAAACCGTGGAATAATCGTAATCTATCAATCAGTGGCAATCGTGGTAGCGTTTAGGGGGAAATATTTGTAGAACCGCATATTTATATTGCACAAAGTGATTTTGTGCGAGATTATGGTTTGCTAGATAAGCCTATGGAATGGCAAAAAGATTAATTAGGGTAATGAATGATACCTGCGAATAGTGCTGAACTAAAAATTTTTTTCCGTTTTGTGGTGGTTGGTATTATTACTAATCTCACCGCATATTTAATATTTTTATTGGCGGTTGCTCGTGGTGTACCCGTGAAAACGATGGTGACAATCCTTTATGGAGTTGGGGTGTTACTCGGATTTTTGGGAAATCGTCGATTTACGTTTACTGATACGCAAAAGTGGTGGTACAGTTTATTGATGTATTGTATTGTGAGTTTCGGCGGGTATGGCATTAATTATGCGTTAATAATTGTATTTGTTGATAATTGGCATATCCATCACGCATATGTAGAATTTGTTGCGATAGGAATTGTATCGGTGTATATGTTCATCATGAATCGTTTTTTTGTATTTAAGGGAAAAACATGATTGTTTGTCAACAATGTGGTAATCATATGAATCAATTAACTGGTAGTTGTCAACAGTGTGATTATCACGTTGAAAAAATAGATGGGTTTATGGCGTTTGCCCCTGAATATGCGCATGGTGGTGGTGGATATCCTGCGGAAGTATTCGCACAACTGTATGTGCACGAGGATAATTATTTCTGGTTTCGGGTGCGCAACGACGTAATCTTGATGTTGCTCCAACAGTTTGCGCCGACAATGCAATCGTTTTTCGAGATTGGCTGTGGGACTGGATATGTCATGAATGCGGTGGCACAACGCTTCCCTCCCACCAAAATTTTCGGTGGCGAATTATTTGTCAATGGGTTGCATTTTGCCGCTCAACGCCTCCCTTCTGCTGTATTTATGCAAATTGATGCTCGGTTTATGCCGTTTGATGCTGAGTTTACCGTGATTGGGATGTTTGATGTGCTTGAACATATCGTCGAAGACACGCAGGTGTTGCAGAGTGCCTATACCGCATTGCAACTCGGTGGATTTTTGATTTGTTCGGTGCCGCAACATCAATGGCTGTGGAGTCACGTTGATGATTATGCGCAGCATCAGCGCCGTTATGAACGAGGTGAACTCGAACAAAAAATGTGTGATGCAGGATTTACGGTGCAGCGGAGCACGTCGTTTAATAGTTTGTTGTTACCGGCAATGTATGTGTCGCGGTTGTTACAACGTAAGCAAATACAATCTCCTGATGGGATGGGGGAATTTAATATTCCACCGTTTGTGAATCGCTTATTTGAATTGATCTTACGGGTTGAATTGTGGTTTATCAAGCGTGGGATTAATTTTCCCCTTGGCGGTTCACGGATTGTCATTGCCCAAAAATAACAGTTATCAGTAAACCCCCACCGTCAATTTGACGGTGGGGGTTTTATATGTGGGGTAAGTTTTAATTAAGCGAAATAGAGCCGGTCAATCACCATCGCCCCAAACAGTAACGCGAGATAGAGCAATGAATAGCGATATAACCCCCAGGCCGAAGCGATGGTACCTTCGCGGTTGAGGCGCAGGGCATAGTAGGTGAAAATCGCTCCTAAGCCGACGGCCATCACCAAATACGCCGTCCCAAGCATTTGCAGTGGGGTTGGCATAATGGTGACTATGAACATCAAAATGGTATAGAGTACGATTTGCCAGCGTGTTTCGGCATCACCAGCCACCACCGGCAACATGGGCACTCCGGCGCGGGCATAATCTTTGCTGCGAATGATGGCGAGCGCCCAAAAGTGCGGTGGGGTCCAATAAAAAATAATTGCAAACAGGAAAAGCGACGGTAGCGTCAAGCTCCCGGTCATGGCGGCCCATCCCACCAATGGGGGGAATGCACCAGCACCACCACCAATCACAATATTGTTAAACGTCGAGCGTTTGAGCCACATCGTGTAAATAAACACGTAATAGACTAGTCCGGCAAAGGCCAAGGCTGCTGCCAGCCAATTGGCGTATACCACCAAAATAACCGCAGAGATGAGCATCAACACCACGCCCAACACGATGGCATGCCAGCCTGGGATACGCCCACTGGGGATAGGCCGGCGGCCGGTGCGCCCCATCAGCACATCGATGTCGCGATCGAGGTAGCAGTTGAATGCATGTGAGGCCGCAGCCATCAACCAGCCCCCTACCGCCGTCCAGAGAACTAATGCCAAGCTGGGCATCCCGGCAGGAGTGATATACATACTGGTGATAGTGGTCAAAATGAGCAACGAAATAACGCCTGGTTTGGTGAGACTGACATAATCTTTGATTTTTTCACGCCACGTATATGGCCCCACAAAATCATCCGCTTCGGTAGGTTTGGCAGGAGCCTCTGGGATTGCGCTGATTGGCCATGTACTGCGGCGTGCCACACTTGCCATCATCGTCGCACTGATAATACTCAACAAACTGATGCTCGTATGGACAATACTTTGTACCACTCCTTGCGTCAAAATGAGCCCTATGACGATTTGGACTACGAGTGTCAACCCGACCACAATACTCAAGCGCCGCAGAGTCGTTACGTCGGTAAATGTACGTAGGGTTTGGGTGATTGTGATAAGCACAAGCAATCCAGCTACGACACTAAAAATGCGGTGACTGTTTTGCAGTTGGGCGAGGATACCGTTGTCGCCACAAAATGGCAGGGTGGTACACGTGATGGCGCCAATATTGCCCATCACGGCGACGAGTACAAGTGCGCCGATGATTGCATAGAGCAGTACCAAATATCGCGAACGAGCTTGCTCACGTTTGCCGCCCAACCGTTGGAGTTGGGCATCGGGCATGATACTCACGATGAATAAATGACTTGCACTTATCGTCACCGCGATACTGCTGATGAGTAGTGTGGGCCATATGAGTAACGGAATACAGCTCACCATCACAATCACTGATGGCCAGCGTAATGGTGCAGTATATACCCATGCCAAAATCATGGCGAGGAGTGCAACTCCGGCAATGATGGATGGGGTGAATGGTATTACCGGCAGGGATAACACGAGCCCGAGGATTGCAATCATCAATACCTGCACGGTACGATTGGATGGGGCGAGGGTTGGCAGTGGTTCATTCATCGACAAAACTCCTTGCGCGGTGCGCACATTCACCGCTAGTATACCAGCACTTTTGTGGTTTTTGTCACAAATCATGTATGTGGGCAAAAATTCGGGTAAAAAAAGCCACCTGTGACATACCCCGTATGTCACAGGTGGCTTTTGGGTAGTGAGATTAGGCTGGTTGGGTATCGGGTGTCCCCGCCACTGATTCAAAGATCTGCCCATCACGCATGTGATGAATCACATCGGCGTATTGATGAACTGATTGGTCGTGGCTGGCCATAATGAGGGTGACGCCTTCGCTTTTGACGATATTGCGCATCAGGGTGAGCAAATTTTTACCAGTCGTGCTATCAAGCTCGCCGGTGGGTTCGTCGGCGACGAGTACAGGTGGGCGGGTAACGAGGGCGCGGGCAATGGCAACACGCTGTTGTTGACCACCGCTCATTTCTGAAGGGCGATGGTCGCTCCATTGCTCGAGGCCCACGAGGGTCAGTGCTTCTTGGGCGCGTTTGCGACGTTCGGCGCCTGAGCGCACGCCAATGATGCGTAAGGGCAATTCGACATTTTCCCAGGCGGACAAAATCGGTAACAAGGCAAATGCCTGGAAGATAAAGCCGATTTGATTGCGGCGGATGAGGGTCAAGGCATCTGACGACATGGTGGCCATATCTTTGCCAAGGAACTCGATGCTGCCGGTACTGGGGCTATCGAGGCCGCCAATCATGTTGAGCAGGGTGGTTTTTCCAGAGCCTGAACGCCCCATGAAGGCGGTAAACGACCCACGGGCAATGTCCAAGTTGATGCCGCGCAAGGCGAGGACTTGGTCGTTGTTGACGGTGTAGGCCCGGGTCGCATTGACGATCCGGACGATTGGTTGATTGCTGGTCATTTGGTGCGCCTTTTGAATGCAGCCATTAGGCGGTCAAATTGGCTGGGGCGAAGCTCGGGAGGGGCATCGGCATCAGTCAAACGCCGTTCGCGGCTGGCGTCGAGTTCGGCTTGGCCATCCCCTTCGGGTGGCTTGATGAAAATGCCTTGTTCTAGTTCTTCCATGATTAAGCGATCACGGATACCGTAGCGTTGGCGTAATTCCTTGGGGATTTGCAGGCGTCCGGCCGAGTCGAGCATGTGGAGTTCTTCGAGGACTGCCGGTGTGGCAATGGTGTTGTCTTCGGCGACTACCGCAGCCCGTTTGTAGGTTTCGCTACTGGTTTTGCCGTCACGGATGGCGACGACACGATTGACGAAATGGGCGATATTGGGATCGTGCGAAACGATAATCACGGTCAAGGCAAAGCGGCGGTTCAATTCATGGAAGATATTGAAAACCACTTCAGCGGTTTGCGAGTCGAGCTCACCAGTTGGTTCGTCGCCGAGCAACAAGGCTGGTCGGTTGGCCAAGGCAATGGCAATAGCGACGCGTTGTTGTTCACCACCCGAAAGTTGGGCGAGTTTGTGGCCACGGCGGTGATTGAGGCGTACGGCGTCAATCAATTCGCCAATCCATTCTTTGCGTTGCTTGGCGGGGATGCCGCTCATAATCATCGGTAATTCGATGTTTTGTTCGACATCGAGGTATGGGATGAGGTTACGCGCTTTTTGTTGCCAAATAAAGCCGACGTATTGGCGGCGGTAGGCATCGAGTGAGCCATCACTGAGCTTGAGGAGATCGTTGTTTGCAACGATGAGCTTCCCGGCGGTAGGGCGGTCAAGCCCGCCGATGACATTGAGCAGGGTGGTTTTGCCCGATCCGGATGAACCGACCAAGGCCATGACTTCACCACGTTTGATGGTAAGGTCGAGTCCTTGGAGGGCCATGACTTCGAGGTCATCGATGCGGTAGAGCTTGACCAGGTTTTCACAAGTGACAATTGCGTCGTTAGTGGTCATATGGCCTCTCCGAGTTTCACTGCTTGGAAGAGCTTCATGCGCCGGAGTAGAATGACGGTAATTGCCACAGTCGCCACCAACACAAATCCGAAGACGGCGTAGATAATCAAGATTTGTTCACTGGCAATTTGGACGGCAAATGGGGGGAAGAAGTCTTTTTCTACTTGGGGGAGTTGTAAGAATGGGATAAACAGATTACTGGCACTAACGCCAATAAAGGTCCCGGCGATGCCAGCAATCCCAATGATGAAGGTTTGTTCGATGGCGAGGAGCGTGCCGAGTTGTCCCGTTGACAACCCGATGGCGCGCAACATACCGAGTTCGACGAAGCGGCGTTGGAACGCCAAAATGGAATAAAACAAGAACCCGAGCATCGACAAGAAGGCTGCGGCAATGAAGCCAACCGACAATAACCCAAAGAACCCTTGGCGTTCGGGGCGCAAGCGTTCTTTGATGATAACGGAAGGGGCAAATTCACGGATGAAGGTTTTCATGCCCATTTCGATACTACTGCGGTAGAGGTCTGCATCGCTAATGGTGCTATCGGGCACCAAGCGCATCCAAACGTCGTAGGGGTATTGTCCACCTTGAATATCGAAGGAATACTCAAGATTGCCGATAATTGGCGCCCCTTCGGAGGGATAGGCGGTCGGGAATAAATCGATGTAGCCTTTGACGACTGCAGGAACATTAACGGTTGAATCGAGATTATTCATCTGAATGATAAAACTATCCCCAATCCGCAGGTTTTGGGCACCCGCATATTTGCGATCAACCAACACCCCACTCGGATCTTCGGCCAAGAGATTCATAAGCGTGCCAAGGGGTTGTTTGGCGTAATCGCTCCGCCAATAGACAACCGAGGGGAATTCGAGGCGATCAATCCCAAAATAATGAGCATCGCTCGATTTGCCACCAATCACCACGGTCACTTTGCTACTCGATACCCGTGTTGCATGGGATACCTGGGGCATGCTTTGATAATCAGTGACGGGCAAAAAGAAATACTTGGGACCTGCCAAGCGTTTGTCTTCGGTGGTGGGGGTTGAGCCGACGCCAGTCGGTGCCGACCCAGGTGCTGCCGGGCTACCACCGCTGTTGTCTTGACCCATGTCAAACATCAACGTATCACCGCCCGCTATATAATGGTTCCGCTCGAGTAAATTGCCATCGAGTGATTTGGCCATTGATGCGGTAAACCCCGCTAAACTGAGGGTCACAATCAACAACAAAATCGGCCCTGAATAGGCACTCGGTGTGCGTGCCAAGTAGCGCAACGCCGTAATTCCCGAAATGCCAGGTAAATAGCGAGTCACAAATTCGAGCAAACGCATAATGATTGGGAATAAACGGACGGCAATCAAGGCTGCGGCAAAAATAAACAAACTTGGGGCAATCAACAACAAGGGATTATTGAAGGGGTCGTTGGTGCCATCACCACCGATGATTCCGAGAGATCCTTGTTGTTTGAGCATCCACCAACCATAACCGATGGGAATCATCAACAAAATGTCGAGATAAGCCCGTTGCCAAAACGGTTTGAGGGTTGAGCGTGCCCGTTCGCTTTTGAATGAAACGATGGTGTATTTCGACGTGAAAAAGGCTGGAATCAAGGCGGCAACGAGCATCAATCCGACGATTTCGATGGCCCGAATCCAGGCATCTTGTGACATGCCGATGGGCAAGAATTCGTTAATCGGTTTGAAATCAAGGAATGAGCGTGTCCAGGTCATTGCGATGGCGGCGAATTGCCCCACAAATACCCCAACACTGATAGCAAGTATGCCGATTAACAGCCATTCGATTAAGTAAATCCCTAATACTTGTAAGCGCGAGGCCCCGCGGCTCCGAAGCACGGCGATTTCGTTACTTTGGCGTTGTACGACCAGCCCGGCCACCAATACCACAAAGTAAGCAATCAAGCCGAGGACAGGGATACTGAAAATCGTCAGTGTGCCAGTGAGTTGGCGGACGCGGGTAATATGCCGAATCAATGCATCAATCGGTGATACATCGAGGCGCATACCTTTGAGGATTTTGTTGGCTTCGGCCACCGTCCGGTCGATCCGGCCGCCGAATGCGGGGACGTCGTTGGAGCGCAATACGCTACCATCGGCTACCACATACCACAATGCGACATTGATGGGCTTGGGGGTGGATCGGAGTAATTGGCGCGAAAACGATTCTTCGGCGGTGAAGAGTGTTTCGTGGAGCACATCAGGTGCATAAAACCAGTAGTCATCGCTCATATCTTTGGGTTGCCAGATGCCAGCGATTTTGACGGGAATCATGCTTTTTTCGGGGAAGTCATGCTGGGTGAAAATGTAATACGTGTCACCAGGCTGCAACCCCAACCCAAAGGCAAAATCGGAAGACAACAGAACTTCCATCGGTTCATCAACGGCAGTTGCTTGCGGCATACGCCCATCGATGATATCGATATGGTCAGCGAGATGATCGGCATACGAAACAGACACCCAACTAAGAGGTTGCCCACCGCCGCTGGCTTCAATCCGGAGGGGGACTTTGTCGGTCGCAAAATAACGGGTCTGGTTGGTGATTTTGAGCCCAAGTCGTCCCGGTAGTTGGTCGGCAAAATACCCATTCACGGAGGCGAGTTTGGTGGGTTCGAGGTTACCAGATTGTGTCCCGAGATAGCGGTACATAAAGGCAAACGGTGGGCGTTTGGTGCCATTGACGGTGCTAGTGAGCTCTTCGCGCAAAATGCGATAACCCACCGCCTCGGCATAGACAGGAATACAGACCACAATTGCGACTGCAACAGTGAATCCGGTGGCAATCGCCAAAATAAGTGCCAGGTTGCTCCATAAACGGCGCCCTACAACGACACTTATACCGAATAACCATGCCCACGGAACTGCACGCCATGCGCGTGCAGTCGGGGGAGATTGAGGTTCTGGAGAACGAGCGGACATGTGCGCTCCTCGCTACGAGTTATTGACCGACGATGACGTCGCCCTCTTTGAGACCTTCGAGAATTTCGACCCGTTCGCTACTGACAATCCCGATGCGAACATCTTGGCGACGTTGATGAGTGCCATCTTTGATAACCACAAATCGGCGACCTTCAAACGAACGTACGGCTTGTGGTGGCAACCACAAGGCATCTTTTTGGCGTTTGAGGGTTATGACCACAGAGGCCAAATCGCCGACGGTGACCTTCATATCTGCAGGTGCTTGATAATCGACGTGATAGGCGGGGTCAGAATTAACAGTCGAAGATGAAGACGTCGCTTTGGTGGGAAGCTTGGTAATCGTACCTTTGACGGCTACGGCTGGAGCCCGGGCAAAAAAGATATCGACGGCCATGCTAATCCCAATCCGGCTGGCATCGTCACTCGATACATTCTGGATGAGGAGTTCTTTTTGGGCATCGTTGATAACGGTAATCACAGAACGGTAGGCTTCGACTTGTTTACCGGGGCCGGTAGAAATTTCGGCGACCATACCGTCAAATGGGGCAACCAATTGCCCTGCGGCAATGGCAGTTTTGAGATTTTCGAGTTGGAGTTTGGCGGCAGAAAGTTGCTTTTCGAGCTCGGGGTCGCCCGTTTGAGATGCTTCTTGGACGGAGAGCTGAGCGCGTGCGACAGCGCGTTTGGCTGATGCCAATGCCACAGGGTCGCTGTTTTTGGTGAGGTCGTCATAAGCGATTTGGGCTTGATCGAGGTTGGCTTGGGCCGCATCAATCAACGGTTGGCGATTCGCCTTGGCGGCCAAGAGGTTTTGATTAGCCGTATTCATGGCGGCGGTGCCCGCATCGAGATTGTTTTGAGCATTGACATAGGCGGCGCGGCGGCGGTCGTACATGGCGTGGTTGGGATTGTCTTTGACGCCGTCCCAATCATAGAGTGCTTGTGAAAACGCATCTTGGATGAGGGGCAACGAGCGTTGGGCGGCATTGAGGGCCGATTGTTGCTCATCGATGGCATTGGCGGTGCTGGCAATCACACTCGCCAAATTCGCTTTGGCGTTTTCGAGCGTGCTGCGGGCCCGGGCTACATCAGAAGGCTGTGGGTTGGTGAGGCGATTCAATGCTGCTTGGGCTTCGTCCAAATCGAGTTGGGCGCGCTGACGTGATAAATCACGTTGTTTGCCCGCATGATCGTATTGGATTTGGACTTGGGTGAGATTGACCTCGGCTTGGCGCAATTGATTGGGCAAATCGCCAAGGTCGAGTTCTGCGAGGACTATTCCTTTGGTGATGACGTCGTTGCGTTCAATGCTTACTGATTTCACAAAGCCGTTTTGGGCAAACGAAAGTTCTTGTTGCTTGAGCGCTGAAACGGTACCGCTGACTTTGATTTCGTCGACAACTTCACCTTTGATAACGGTGTATGTTTGTTTTTCGAGGGCGGGTGCCGGTGGGCGTGGTGTGGGTGTGACGGTGTCTTGGGTGGTACTAGCAGTACTACACGCAGACAGTGTAATTGCCATGAGCAATACAACGAGCGCTAAACGCATAAAAACCCCTTTATTTTGGTAATCTACTCACAATATAGTGGTGACATAATTATAAACTATCTCAATATGTTTTGGATGAGAAATACCTCGAATCACGAGGGGTTTTTTGTAAAAAAATCTATGTAATTGAGAAAAAAAGGGGATTTTCACATAAATCGTTTATGCGGAGGGTGATGTGTGCTCATATGTAGTGTGTGCATCTTTCTCGGGGTAAACTCGATGAATATCGGTCAGATTTGTGATTTATCCGTAGATTTGTAGTATGAATGGTATAATTCAGATAATTGTTGCCAGTGTGGCCGAGTGTAATGGTGTGATATGGTGCGCATGCGAACCCGCAGTGTCCAATTTAGTGTGAGTCAAGGTGAAAACCCGCTTCCCAATGATACACTCCTCATTTGTGAGGCTGAAGACCCATTATCAATGGAAGCACGCAAGGGTGAATTATTTATTATTGTGGAAAGCCAACAAGAATTGGCTCGCTACCGCCAACCGTTGCAACTGGTGTTGCGAACGGTGCGTAAGCTTTTTTATGAAAATGCTTCATTTAGTGTGCAATCGTCATTGCGCCGGGCAATCATGGCTGCCAACCATGCGTTATACGAATACAACATGACCCAAGACCAAACCAAGCGGATTTCTGTTGGGATGACGTGTGTGGTGATTAAAACCCAAGATATTTATGTGGCGCAAATTAACCCCACCCAAATGTATCTGCTTGGTGATGGTCAATTGCGCGCTATTCCATCGAGTGTGTTGTGGCGGACCATCCACTATACTCCGACCCCCGTGAATGTCAGTAGCATGATGGGGAGTTCACTGAGTGTCGAGCCGGAATTCTTCCGTGCCATGTGGACCCCCGGTGAAACGTTGATGATTGTGACGAGTAATTTGGCGCAAGTCCTTGATCGTGATACGGTAGGGAAGATTTTGCGTCTGGTAAACCCTGCCAAAATGGTCCAAGCGTTGCGTGATGTCTGCCACACCAAAGAAATCGGTGATGCCTATGGGCTCGCCATGGTACTCGATGCCAATGTTGCTGATGAAGTGCGGGCGGTGTCGGGGAGTTTTTCGAGTATTACCCAACAATTGATGCTGGCTGGTGATACGACTGGTTTGTGGTTTGCCCGTACGGTGAAATGGGTACGTAGTTTGTTGTTAGGGAGCGAAGATTCGCGGTTTGCGGCTTCTGCCAAACGCTGGCGCAATATCACCCGTGACGAACAACAACGTATGAACCGCCCCCCACCAGAAGTCCCCTATGTAGTTGATCCGATGCCCAATCCGGTACCGCTTGATTTGGGTGATTCGATTGAATCCCAAGCAGAAGCCTTGGCTGTGGCGAAATACGGTAAGCGCCGCAACGTACCATCAGACGACCGCCCGTTACGTGTCGTGCATGCAGTTGATGTCGAAGTTCCATCGACTCCATTGGATACTGATTTTGCGCGCCGGAATGTGGGCTTTAAAGTACAAGTGACGGAGCCAATTCGTTACGGGGCTTTTTTTAGTACGTTGTTCCAAGGATTGTTCGTATTGCGGTGGTTGCCTAAAGTCAATAATGATGCCCGCCGTATGCAATCTGCCACCCGAGGCGAAGGCTTGTCGTATCGCAAGCAACGCCCCCCATTCCCATTGGGCATGTTGTCGTTGATGATTGCACTTGTGTCAATCGTATTTTTTTATGGAAAAAATGTCGCTAACGAACATCGTTTGCTCCGTGGGGAAAATAGCATCCTGAGCGCAGAACAATCGATTCAGGCTATTTATGATTCTGCCAGTGAAACAGAAGCGACCCAACGTATCGAAGTATCGCGCTCGTTGCTCGATAACTTGCAACAAAGCGGGATTATTACGGCTACTACCGAAAACCACCAACGGTTTTTGGCGATGGTCACCAAAATCGAAAAAGCCCAGAGTGTGGTACAACGTCGTTCATACCTTGATAATGTGACGGTAGTCGCCCAACACCCGGTGAAGGGTGGGGTATTTAGTACAATTGTGATACCCCCACCATCAGATGGATATGCCAATGTGGATAGTTTTAATTACTTCTATCTGCTGGATTCCAAAGCGGGTGTTGTTTATAAGACACCGCGTGATGGTGGGAGCCCGGTACCTATGCTACGGCCTAATGACCAAATCGGCCAAGTAACTGTTGCAAAAGTGTTTGACATTGCGTGGCGTATCGACGGGGTCGTTGGCTTAGCGCAGAGTAGTAATAACGGACCAGCTGTTTATTTGTTCCGTAATGGGAACGATTGGAATTATAGTATTTTGGCAGGAAGTCTAGAGTGGCAGATTGGCGAGCGCCATGTACGTATGCAAAGTTATGGAGGCAATCTCTATGTCTGGGGGGTAACGCCTGCCAATATATTGCGCTTTTTGTCGACCCAAATCGCCGACTTCCCCACGCCATGGATTCAAAACGACGGTGGTGTGGCAATCGACACGGCTGTCGACATGGGAATTGACGGCCGGGTCTATTTGTTGATGCCAGATGGGGTGATTCACGTGTTCCAAGCAGTACCTGATGGGGAACGAGGCTTCGAAAAAAGCATCGTGCTGAAAAACATCACCCCGCCGATTCAAGCGACGACGCGGCTATTGGTCACCGGTGATGGTGAATCAGGATCGTTTTTTCTATTGGATAGTTATGCGGCACGGATTATTCAAATTGAAAAGCGCACTGGGCGGTTTATCCAACAAATTATGTTGCCTCCCGATAGCCCAATCGTCCTCGATAATTTGACCGCCCTCGCTATTGACGAAAGTCAAGCGCGAACGGAATTGTATTTTGCCAATGGTGGAGTGGTGTATAAGGCACCATTACCCGAACCGCCCTTACCGTTTAATCAGCGGGTAGACAATGTCGTACTCCCGACTACTACTGTTCAAACACCATAGGAGTACGTCATGACAATACGTGGAATTGATCGCGGCGCTTCGGCCGCGCGGATGTCGGATCCGTGTACAATTGTGATCTTTGGCGCCACGGGGGATTTGACGCGGCGCAAGCTGGTGCCGGCGCTCTACAATTTGCGCCGTGAAGGGTTGCTCCATGCCAACACCACCATTCTGGGGTTTGCACGGCGCGATTGGAGCGACGAATATTTCCGGACGCTCCTCTTTGATGAAGGCAGCAAACATTCACGCTCGGGGATGTCAGATGAATTATGGCCGACGTTTTCGGGGCAGGTGCACTACATCCGTTCAACCTTCGAAGATGCCGAAGGGTACATTGCCTTGGCGCAACGCCTGACCCAAATCGATGAACAAAACGGTAGCCAAGGAAATCGGTTGTTTTATCTGGCCACTCCCCCTGAATCATACGAAGATATCATCAAACAACTGGGGGCAGCAGGGTTGGCTCATGCCAGCGGTGATAATTGGACGCGAATAATCGTCGAAAAACCGTTTGGTCATGACCTCGAAAGTGCCCGCCACTTGAATAGTGTGCTCCACGAGGTGTTTGACGAACGCCAAATTTATCGTATCGACCACTATCTCGGCAAAGAAACCGTCCAGAATTTGTTGGTGTTGCGCTTTGCCAATGGGATTTTTGAACCATTATGGAATCGCCGCTACATCGACAATGTCCAAATCACGGTGGCCGAATCAATCGGTGTCGAAGGGCGTGGCGGCTATTATGAACAGGCCGGCGCGTTGCGTGACATGGTGCAAAACCACTTGATGCAACTCTTGTCGCTCACCGCTATGGAGCCACCGGTAGGCGGGGCGAGTGCCGATGCGGTGCGCGACGAAAAAGTCAAAGTGTTGCGGGCGGTACGCCCGATTGCCCGCGAAGACGTCAATCGCTACACGGTGCGGGGGCGCTATACGGCCGGACCTGGCTCGGCACCAGCTTATTTAGACGAAACAGGCGTCGCACGCAACTCGACGACCGAAACATATGTAGCGCTCCGGCTCGAAATCGAAAGTTGGCGGTGGGCCGGTGTGCCGTTTTATTTGCGCACTGGCAAACGCCTACCCGTGCGCGCCAGTGAGATTTCGGTGACGTTCCGGAGTGCGCCGTTGATGCTGTTCCAGGATAGTATCATGTCACGGACGGCTCCTAATGAACTAGTGATTCGTATTCAGCCCAACGAAGGCATTTCGTTGCGCTTTAATTCCAAAGTGCCAGGTCAATCGGGTGATATTCGGCCAGTGACGATGAACTTCAACTATGTCGAGGCCTTTGGCAGTGAATCTCCCGAGGCGTATGAGCGTTTGTTGCTTGACGCCATGATTGGTGATTCGACATTGTTTACGCGTAGTGATGAGGTTGAAACGTCGTGGGCCTTGATGAATCCAATTTTGCAAGGCTGGGAATTGTTGGGGTCGCCGGTGCACGAATACGTCGGTGGCAGCTGGGGGCCCGATGCCTCGCACGAATTCATCGGAGCTTCGGGGCGGAGTTGGCGGCGCTTGTCATAAGCAGGCACAGGTTTCACGGTGCAATGTAGCACTGGATAGGGAGTAAGGATGCGGCGATATCGAATTTTGTCGTTTGATGGTGGGGGGATTCTCGGCGTATTAACATTGGTGATACTCGAGCGCATCATGCGCGAGTTCCCTGATTTTTTGGCGCATGTCGATTTATTTGCCGGCACATCGACCGGTGGCATTATTGCACTTGCGTTGGCCAAGGGAATGCACCCTCGTGATATTCGGGCATTGTATGAAGGCAAAGGTGCGACGATTTTTCGTGATTCGTGGGTCGATGATGCGCTCGATTTGGGCAATATGATTGGTGCCAATTACGATAACCGAGGTCTCGAACAAGAGCTCAAACGTATTTTTGGCGATACTACGCTCGGTCAATTACCCAAACATGTATTAGTGCCGGCATTTGACCTCGACAATGTATCACCCGACCCCAAATTACGGAGCTGGGAAGCCAAGTTTTTTTCGAATATTGGTGGCGCATTTGGTGACCAAGAAGTACCGGCATACAAGGTGGCGATGTACACGAGTGCTGCACCCACCTACTTCCCCGTATACGAAGGGTATATTGATGGTGGGGTGGTAGCGAACAACCCCAGTGTGGCAGCGATTGCGCATGCCATTGATACCCGCAAAAACCCGACTGCGCCCCACCTCGAAGACATCGCATTGTGTTCGTTGGGGGTAGGGCAGTCGTTGCGATACTTGACGGGCGATCGCCTCGATTGGGGTTATGCCCAATGGGCGCGCCCGTTGGTGAATATTTTGATTCATGGGGTGATGGGGGTCGCTGACTATCAATGCCGGCAGTTTTTGCGCGATCGGTATTGGCGCGTGAACCCCGTGTTCCCTCCAGGCATCGAAATCAATCTCGATGACGTGGATCAGGTCGGCTATCTCAATGAATTTGCCCAACAAATAGATTTAAGTGAAACGTTGTTGTGGATTGATCGTAGCTGGCGCTGAATTTAGCGCCACACGCGTAGCATCATTTTGATGAGTTGCCATGCCGTCAACAACGCCAATGTGGTCGGTAATGCGGCGACGACAATGACGTATATGATGCTGGCGATGCGGATTGGTGGCGGAGTTTGCATGATTGTAAAGCGCGGGATGACGCGGGTGCGCAAGGTGTGTTGTATGCCAACAAGCACGATGATACTGATTACAGCGAACGCTATTGCTCCACCAAAGGCCACGAATCCACCAATAAAATTCATGTTGCGCGCTCCTTTGTTGCACCGCGGGTAAGCACGCGGTACAAAATTCCCCCGATCGGCAAGATTGACCAAAAACTCAATAACCGAAATAAAATTGCCGCTCCCAATGCGCCTTTGAGTGGTACCCCTTGGATGTGTAACGTAAACGATAACGCGGCTTCGACGGCACCACCACCACCAGGCAACACGGTAAACAAACTCGCAATCAATGACATACCATAGGCGGCGAGCACATCGAGGTACGGTACTTCGATGCGCATACTATGCAACAAAAATGTGAGTGCCAAGGCATGACACGAAAAAATCATCATCTGGAGTAGAATGATGCGCCCAAAACGCCATGGTCGTGCCGCAAATATGGCACGACTTTTGGCGATTTCTTCGACCAACAATTCTGCAGGGCGGATATTCCAGTCGATGCGAATGCGCCGTAAGGCATGGTGGATTTTGAGGAGCCAGCCATTGACGGTACTGGCAGGGCGCGTCACAATTAATACTACAACCAACACTGTAATGGTGGCAGTTAATAGTGCTGAAATAATCGGCAGGGATGCAGTAAAATTGGCCGTCACCGTTAGATAAAGTAATCCGGCACTAAACATTAATAGCGCCGCCCCGTTCCAACTAAGTAATTCGGTGCCCGCAACGACGGCGACGCTACTTGTGGGGAAGCCCCGTTTGCGCAACGCCGTCACCAAAAACGCATAGGCTGCCACGCTGCCCATTGGCACTGTTTGGTTGAGCATGATGGCCACGAGGGCGGTGGCAATCAGCCACGGTAATGTTTCGTGTTGATCAAGGGCGGTAAGCACGGCCCCATAAATGAATCCTGCACAAATGAACCCTACTACTATCATGCCGAAGGCGGCAATCACGTACAAGGGATTTGCGGTTTGGAGTAACCGCAATGCTTCGCTGATTTCGTTACGAGTATTGTAGGCGAGTGATATAACGACGGCAGTGAGAATGAACCCAATCACCCACGCCCACGAAATGCGACGAATTGCCATGAGACTCCGTTTCACGGACGTAATTAATTTCGTTCATCATACCATAATGAAGTTGGAAGTTTGAAGCTGGAAGGAGGAATTAAAAATGAAAAATGGAAAATGGAAAATGGAAAATGCAGAATGGAAATAGTAAAGCCGCTGCATGCAGCGGCTCTACTATTTGCCCGTGTACGAATCGTCATGGTTATTGATGGTCGTGGGCATGCCCAAAATGTAGATGGGGGTGGGAATGGGGTTTGCCGTCATCATGATAATGATGATGCGCATGTACGAGATTGGCATCGAGTAAGAGCTGGTGGTTGGCCAACAAATTGCGCGGGGTATCATGTGCTACGATTTTGCCCTGTTTGAAGATATAGGCATCATCGGCGATGTCGGGTACCGTGTCGAGGTCGTGGGTGGCGACCACGACGGTCTTTTTGCCGGCGCCCCAATCAACCAAGAAATCAACGACGCGGCTTTGGCTTTTGGGGTCGAGGGCGGCGGTCGGCTCGTCGAGCAAAATGACTTCGGGGTCGAGCACGAGCACCGAGGCAATCGCCACGCGCTTTTTTTCGCCACCGGATAAGCGATGGGGAGCGCGGTCACGCAAGTGACTGATTTCGAGTAAATCGAGGGTTTCGGCAACTTTTTTGATGATGGTCGGCTTATCCCAGCGTAGTTGCAACGGCCCAAACGCCACTTCGTCAAAAACCGTCGGATTAAACAATTGCACATCGGGGTTTTGGAACACAAATGCTACCCGGCGCCGGAAGGCATGGGCGTAGGCTTCGTCCATCAAATGCGCCTCGTCGAGGGGATGGTCAAACGCAGTGACACTCCCTGATTGCGGGAAATACAAGCCGTCGAGGATGCGCAACAACGTTGACTTGCCTGACCCGTTGGCTCCCATAATCGCCACCCGTGACCCTTGGGTGATGGTCAGCGAAATATCATTGAGCGCCAAATCACTGGTGGTGGAATAGGCGTAGTTGACGTTTTGTACCGTAAAAACAGCGTCCATGTGGCTCCTATGCAGTGATATAGTTAAACCAAAAACCGACTCCACAAATCAACAGAATGACGGGTATAGCGATGTAGTCATTGCGTCGTAACGTGAATTCATCGAGGATGTAGACTTCGCCGCGGAATCCCCGTGATTGCATCGCCATAAACACATCGTTGCTCAATTGGAAGCTTTTGCTGAGCAATACCCCGACGGTGGCGGCGGCTAGTCGCCGTGCTTCATTGTCGGGAAGTTTGCCAATGACCCGGCTTTGGCGTGCCTCAAACATGTCGCTCGCCGATTGCAACATCAAAAAAATATAGCG
The DNA here is from genome assembly GCA_947450095.1 of Roseiflexaceae bacterium. Taxonomy (GTDB): domain Bacteria; phylum Chloroflexota; class Chloroflexia; order Chloroflexales; family Roseiflexaceae; genus UBA965. The sequence continues at coordinate 23,450 of CANFUF010000010.1, read as the reverse complement.
ATAGGTCATACTCAAAATCACCACAATCAGCGTCGGTATGCCAAAGCTGCGCAACGATTTGAGGACGTGCGTCCACAGCGTGGTGGTAATCATGATAAACGACAAGGTGATGCTTATTTCGGAGCGCAAAATCAAAAACGCCGCACTGCGCAACCCAGTGGCACTAATGTGCCAGCCCAGCCACGGAATGGTGGCAAGGATGGGCCCGGGGACCAAAAACAAGGCCGGCAATCCAATCATGCCGCTAAACACAAACATCCCAATCCAAATCGGGCTTAAGGTGCGCAGTGAAATACGCGACAGCAGTGCCAGCCCAAATGTCACCACCGCCAGCGCAATCACGACTGTAATCGTGTGCGCTGATGCGGCGGTGGCAATGAGGAGCAGGGTGCCGATGAGCTTGATACGAGGATCGAGATTTTGTAATATACCGCGGCTACTCGCAAGCTGTTCCGCATAGAGTGACCGCTCCATGGCTTCGGCGAGGGCATCAATCGTCCGTTGCACAAAATTACCACGTTTTTTGCCGTGATGTGCCTCACCACCCATAGTAAACCTCGATTATGTGGCGCTGTTGCGCTTCCGCAAGCGCTCGCTGATGATACCCACCAAAACAAAGACCAAAATAATCGTCCCAATGCCTACCATGGCAGACAAGATATAGCCAAATTGCTCGTTCGCTACGAACGGCAAATTATAATCTGCGAGCGGTGCTGACCAGATGTCGGCAAGGCGTGCAAGTCCAGTAGGGGCTTGCGCGAGTGTGGGTGTGGTACCAGTACCACTGACTAAATCGGTTGCACTCCATTCACCCCATGCTGTACCAGCGGCGAGTAGGCCAAGGGGGGTTAAGACCATCAAGGCGGCGATGATGAGCCACAAGCGCCGGCTGCCGTTCCAGCCACCAACATTTGATGTGCTTGTGGCGACTGGGGCATTGAATGCCAATAACGCCACATCGTTGCGTTGCAAGTAGGCCACCACCCCTGCGGTGACGATTAATTCGGCGAGGCCCGCAATGGTCAAATGCCCGGCCATCATGGCGGGAATGGCGATGTTGAGACCGTAGGGTGCATAGAGTGGCGTGCCGGCAGCATCGGTAAACAACAATGGCTGAATACCAAATTCGACTGCCGTGATAAATGCGGCGACATTAATCGATAGGTAGCCGGCCAATGCAGCTGCAATTACCCGCCGACTCGCAATGAGTGGACTTTTGCCAGCGATACCCTGATAGACCCAATGAGCGACGAGTGAGCCGACAATGGCCATATTGAAACAATTGGCACCGATGGCGAGAATGCCACCATCACCAAAAAAGACCGCTTGGATGACCAAAGCCACCGATACTGCAATCATCGATCCCCATGGCCCGAGCACAATCGCAGCAATAGCGACGCCAGTAGCGTGCCCCGTGGTACCCCCAGGCAACGGCAAATTAAACATCATGATGATGAATGAAAACGCAGCAAATACCGATAATAATGGCACCATACGCATGTTGAGTGTTTTTTTGATGCGTTGACCTGCCACATACCAAAACGGTGTGGCTGCGGCAAACAGTGTGGCACAGGTTGCGGGACTCAAATATCCATCGGGAATGTGCATGGCAAGACCTTTCTCGGCGTTTTTTCATTGTGGTGAGCACTAACCAAAAAAACGGGTCACTAAGACCTTGGTACAACAATGTGTTGTGCTCATGCTTGTAATACGTGTATAGCGAGGTTCTGGATGTAGGGCGACATGTATGAGACCAGGGCGATGCCCCGGTCTCATGCATGCCGCCCCGTTGGGGCTAGGGGAATGATTATGATACGCGACATCATGCATGCCGCCCGGTTGGGGCTAGGGGAATGATCGTGACACGTGACATCATGCATGCCGCCCGGTTGGGGCTGGGGGAATGGTGGTGATACGTGACCCGGTCTGGTGAATGCCGCCCCGTTGGGGCTGGGGGAATGGTGGTGATACGTGACCCGGTCTCATCCATGCCGCCCGGTTGGGGCTAGGGGAATGATCGTGACACGTGACATCATGCATGCCGCCCCGTTGGGGCTAGGGGAATGGTGGTGATACGCGACATCATGCATGCCGCCCGGTTGGGGCTGGGCGAGTGGTGTAGTGCTGCATAGACGTTCTACAACAAACCCTCCACGCACATTGTGCGTGGAGGGGAAGTGGTGCGATTAGCGTGGGATGGTGTTGGTGATTTGGGTGTAGTGGACTTCGTCGTGGCCGGCCAACAATTCTACTAAGCGTGCCACACTGACTTCACCGAATTTGGCGTGGATGCCGACGCGGGTTAATTCATCGGGCTCGATGGTGCTGAGCCCATCAATGGTGGCTTGGCGCTGGGCGATAAACGTTGCGAGTAAGTCTGACACGTTTTGATGTTGGTAGTCAGCAGCGCGCACACCGGCGTCGGGGTCAAATGGGGCAAATACAGGGCGTTCTTCGCTCAAAATCCGGTCGATGCGATCGACATAGAGTGGGTCGATTTCGATTAAATGCCCGATGTTTTCAAGCACAGACCATTCTTTGTCGTCGGGGCGAAAGTGTAACTGGGCGTCGGTCAATGGCGTAACCAAGGCGGTCAAGCGTGCCGGGAAGGCGGTGATGGTGGCAATATGTGCACGAAATGTTTCCACGATGAATCCCTTTTCCATGAAAAATAATTACTGGCCGGTGGCGTATGCTACCAAATTCTGGCGAATTTGCTGGTGGTGCAAGTAGTCGTGGCGCGCCAAATAATTGACGGTGTTGGCGACCTGCCATAAACCCCCTTGGGCATGCCAGCCGGTGCGCCCTAAAGCGCGCAGGGGCAACGTTGCAAAAAAGCGTTGGGTGTGCAGGCGTTCATTGGCGAGTTGGCTAAACAAGGCCGCCACATCGGCATGCTGATAGCCATTGCGTTGGACTGATTCATCTTGATCCATGGGGATAATCAAGGGTTGATCATACTGACACATACGCTCGATACGGTAGCGTAATAATTGTTCGGTATCAATTAAATGCCCGACGATTTCGCTAATCGACCATTCGTGGGGCGCCGGGCGAAAGCGTAATTGTGCCTCCGTCAATGGGTGGACCATCAAGCGTAATTGTTGATGGGCATGCGCTATACTTTCACGGTCGGCATAGAATTGCTGAATCATCGTACCTCCATTACAACGGGTATCAATCAATCATACCACGTATTGTAGTATGGTTGCTTGGGGCACTTAACTAGGGATAACGGCCTGGGCATAGGTATCAAATACCGGCGCAGCCCCCGCATTGCCCCCACAAATCAGTGCTACTGGTTTGCGGTAGCGTTGCAAATCAATCTTGCCGGCTTGGATGGCGGCGATACTGGCTGCCCCGGCTGGTTCGACCAATTGGTTGGCTTCTTGCCACAGCCAGCGCATGGCGGCCAGCATTTGGGCATCGTCAACCAAGACGATATGGTCAACTGCCGCCCGGGTGAGTGTCAAGGTTGTATTGCTGACCATTCGTGGCGACAAGGTATCGGCGAAGCTGTGGATGGCACTGAGGGGGGTGAGGGTTTGTTGGGCAATGCTATGCGACATACTGGGCGCCCCGACTGGCTCGACGCCGATGATGGTGGCCTGGGGGCGGCGTTGTTTGATGGCCGTGGCCACGCCCGAAATCAGCCCGCCGCCGCCGATGGCAACGATAAACAAGTCGGCGTCGGGGACGTCGCTGAGCATTTCGAGCCCGACGGTGCCTTGGCCGATGATGGTGGGTAAGGCTTCAAATGAATGGATGTAGGGGATGGCGTGTTGTTCGCTAAACGCCACTGCCGCCACATGCGCATCATCCCAGGCCGCGCCGTGGCGTACCACGGTGGCACCCCAGGCGGCGATGCGCGCCTCGCGGTCGGCGGTGGCGCGCTCGGGTATATAGACGGTGGCGGGGCAGCCGAGGCGCCAGGCGGCATAAGCCAGCGCCACTCCATGATTGCCACCCGATGCACTGCAAACCCCGCGGGCGCGGGCTTCGGGTGACATTTGGAGCAGGGTGTTGAATGCACCCCGCACCTTGAATGACCCGGTGACTTGCAGGTTTTCGAGTTTGAGCGTTAATTGGGGGTGAAACTCCCCGCGTAATGGTGGCATCGGTAACAACGGCGTATGCCGTACATAGGGGGCGATACGCTGGAGCGCTTCGTCGAATTGAATGGTATCAATCATGGTGTACGTGCTCCAATAATTAGGCAACGGCTTCTTGTAATTTGACGGGGCGGTTGATCCGCGATGCGAGGGCGCTGCCGATGCCTGCTGTCAGGCCGGCCAACAAAAACGCCATCAGATAATCGCCGGTGGCATCATGGGCGACGCCCCCCAGCCAAGCGGCCAAGGCGGCACCCATTTGGTGGGCACAAAAAATCCAACCGTAGACGATTCCCACATTGCGGGCCCCAAAGACTTCGCTGGTGAGGGCCACGGTAGGGGGCACGGTGGCGATATAGTCCAACCCGAACATAATAGCAAAAATCGACAGCCCGATGGGGTCATGCACAAATGGCAACAACAGCAACGAGATACCCCGGAAGCCGTAGTAGATGGCCAATAGCCGCCGAGGTGGGTAGCGGTCGGTTAGCCAACCCGACGCCAGCGTCCCCACAAAATTCATCACGCCCATCAAGGCCAGCACACTCGCCGCTACAGTGGTGGTAAAGCCATGTTCGACGGCATGGGCCATTAGGTGAGTGCCAATTAAGCCGTTTGAGGTGGCGCCACAAATAAAAAAGGTACTGGCGAGTAGCCAAAAATCGCGGTTGGCGAGGGCGATGCGCATCACCCCAGCTTGGGCGACGCCATTAGCGCGGGCAGTGGCTTCGCCACCGAACGGCGCTAGGCCGATATCGCTGGGGTCGGTGCGCACAAAGATCACAACGGGAATCAACAACACCAGCGTCGCGGCGGCTAACACCAGCGATGCATAACGCCAACCACTGGCGGCTCCGACCAACGCCAATACCGGCACAAACAAGAGTTGGCCAGCGCTGGTGGCCGCGCCAAACATCCCTTGTACCAGCCCGCGCCGGGCCACAAACCAGCGGGTGGCCACGGTGGCACCCAGCACGCCGCCGACGATGCCCGTTCCTAGCCCACTCAGTGCCCCCCAATAAATACTAAACATCAGGGTGTCTTGGATGGTGGTGCCAGCAGCGGCACTGCCGGCGATCAATATCATGCCAAAAATAGCAGTGCCGCGCGTACCGATGCGCTCGATAAGTGCGCCCACAAACGGACCAGCCAGCCCATACAAAATCAAGCCAATCGAGACGGCAAAACTAATCGAGGCCCTGGTCCACCCAAACTCCTGGGTTAATAAGGGCAAAAAGACCCCGGGGGCGACACGGGTCCCCGCCGAAATAATCAAGGCACCGGCAATTGCCGCTGCCACCAGCCAATGTCGGGTGATGCGCATAGCAGAGACCTTTCCGATAGCATGATTTTCATGCAATTTTCGCAATGTGTATGCTAATTATAGCCGTATTATAGCCGTTTGCAATTTTTTTGTTAAGGGCGGTGGGGGCTACATGATAAAATAGGCCTAATTCGAGATTGAATGCCTAAAGTGAATCACATCATGCAACAACAAATCAGCGAAATTCTGACCACACTTGCGCCACTGAGCAGTGCCCGCACCAAAAAACACTATATCAGCCAAGGGGTGCGCGAGCCTATGTTTGGTGTGCCAGTGGGGGTGTTGAAGCCCATTGCCAAGCCGTTGATTGGCAATCAGGCCTTGGCCGAAGGCTTATATGCCACCGGCAATTATGATGCCATGTATTTGGCGGGGATGATTGCCGATGTCGATGCCATGCAACCGGCTGATTTTTGGCGTTGGATCGGGCGGGCTGATTGTTATATGCTGTCGGATTTTGTGGTGGCAGTGACATTGGCCGAGACTGATTTTGCACAAACCGTGGCGGACGAGTTCATCAATGACTCCGGTGAGTTCGTGCAATCGGGGGGATGGAGTTGCTACGAATGGCTACTCGGCTCCCGCAAAGACCACGAGTTTGACCCGGCGCACATCCAACAGTTGTTACACCTGGTCGAAACCACCATCGCCCACAAACCCTTGGTTACCCAACACGCCATGATCCGCTTTGTGGTGGCGGTAGGGGTGTCGTATCTGCCGTTGCATCTACAAGCCTTGCACACCGCCGCAATCGTCAATCAATTGCTTAACACCACTCCCACCAAAAAACCACTGTATGCCGACCCGGTGGCGAATATTACCCAGGCCATCAATAAAAACCGGATTGGCTTTAAACGGCGCCATGTACGTTGTTGAATTGAAAATTGAAAATTGAAAATGGATAATTGAAAATTACGTATGCACCAGACCGGGGCAACGCACTGGTCTGGGATTAGACGGCCTCGGCTTGGATCAACGCCAATTGATTGGCGATGCCCCCAGGCATGTGGCGGCTCGGTTTGCCGTCTTTGAGGATGCGCCACCACGGGATGGCATAGGGCGAAGGTGCGCCGTCAAGCTCGACCGTGGCCGCCGCCAACCACTTCCAATAGACCACCGTTTTGGCGGGGCAGGTGGTATCGACCCCGTGCAGGGTAGCGATGGTCTGACGGATGTCGTGTAGGGTGCGGGTCTGCCCCGCCGGGATGGCTTGGATGGCCATGGCGATATCGAGTGGTGAAGGGATGTACATCGTCTGCGCCCGCATTTTGGCGGCTTTGGCGCCGTAAAGTTGATGCACTGCACCGGCTGGCGCCGTCATCACTTTTTGCAAAAAGGAAGGTGCTGGCATATCTGGTTCCCCAATTAACTACATCCAAGGGTAATCAATTAGAAATTCGCTCCAGCTGGTGGAGATGTTGGAAACAATTCGACATTCCAGATAGCAAAAAATGGCAGAGATTGAATCGCTGATAAGACACTCGCATCATCTTCACCAAATGCCTCGATAAAGACGGTGCGCTTTGGCATCGCTACTTTGATAAAACCGAGCAGTCCTTGCTCCGTTAATACTTTGGCCTGCGCCTGCTCCGCCGGGATTAGGGCACGGATATCTGCGTGAGTGACACCCTCTTTAAATGTTGCAACGACCATATAACTATTCATTTAGTGCCTCAATTCTGTGATTCGTTTCACGTAATCTGCGGAGCGGTGAATGCAGCTGCCGTATGCACTGCTCAAATTTACCTTGCTTAAAAGTAAATGACTTTGCACATTGCTTTCAGCTACTTGTTGTTTATACTGAAATGTTCAATAAATTAAGTATATCACAGGTGACACATCAACCATAGTGTATTCATATATTAGTTGATCCGCTCAATGAAGTTGTTTACGAAACAAGAGTATTCACTATGAGCACCATCACAAAGCGAATCCGAAATGTTGGCAGCCGCGGCAGATTAGCGCTCACGTTGCCCGTTGGCGAGTAGGGTAATCATTTCGGCGATGCGCTGGGCGCGGATATCGGGGCTGCGTGTGGTGCTGTCTATCCAGCGCAGGTATTTTTTGCGGTAAAAGGTGGGTAAGCCGTCAAAAAAGGCCTGGGCAGCAGGGTTGGCTCCTAGCGCCGCCACAATATCGTTGGCTAAATTATCTTCTTGGGGACCCTCGAGGTCAAGGCTGACACTGACCTGCACACCTGGCACGATGCTGGTGCCGCGCAACCAGGCCGCCCCCAGCCGCAAAAAATAATCCTGCCCGTTGACGCCCAAACATCCGCGCACTGCGATGCCCTCAATAGTGCCACAGACGTGGTAGCGCGGGCGCGCCCCCCACTGGCTGGCGGGGGCGACGGGGATGGCGACAAAGGTAAAAGCCCCTTCCTTTTGGATCAGGGCGGTAAATGTCAGTACGTTGCTCATCGATATCCTCCCTTAATTCCCGACGGTAACCGTCAGTGATACCAGATCGCCTGCGCCGACCTGCTCTGCTTTTTGGACGACCACCTTGACGGGCACCAGGTAGCGACTATTTTTTGGGAAAAGCGAAGTGCGCCACGTGGTTTGGCCCAACTGAACCGTCACCGGAATCACGCCCCAGCCGTAGGTGACCAGTTGCGACAGGGCTTTGATGTCGCGACTCGGTTCGTCAGGAATTGCCACAAACAAAAAGGGCGCTGGCCCGCGCCATTCGAAAATCTCACCGTCGAATTGGATAATCATGCTTGACTCCATCCGTCATGTAACAGCGCAGAGCGATACGCTCCCATCCATGCGTGGGCACTGCATTGAATGCACTGACGGCAATCTCCTTCACGTCGCAGCCCTATTTTTTTCCATGATATAGCAGCTACAGTGAAGTAGACAAATGGGTGGATGCAACGGCGTTGGGTGAGAATGGGTGCGATAATCATAGTCAACTATTCATGTGTGCCATTATTATGCCTATTGTACAAGAGGTCGTTGATGAAAAAAACTGCTATGTGGGCGCGCATTCATTCCTCGTGGCAGCGGGGGCTGGGGCTGGTTTGGCCGGCCCACAAAAAAGCCGCCCTGCGGGCTCAATTGCTGGCGACGTCGATTGCCGCCCCCGCGCCGTTTGATTTGGAAGCCAAAATCCTCCGTGCCATCACGATTACCCCCCGCGGCATGATCGACATTGGCGCCCATGTGGGCGTATATGCCAGCGTGCTGGAAGATATCGTGGGTCTGCAAAATCTCTATTTGTTTGAGCCGTTGCCCGCCCTCTATCGGCGCCTGCGCTGGGACTTCCCCCAGGCCCACGTCTTTGCTATTGCGTTGTCCGACCAACAGGGTGTCGCGACATTGCGGGTGCCGTTCATCAATGGGCGCCGCTTTGATAGTCGCGCCAGCCTCAACCAGCACAGCGAGCCCGCCCAAACGGCTACGCGGGAAATCACCGTGCATCGCGATACCCTCGATGCCTTGGCACAACGCAACCTGTTTGGACCGGTGGGCTTGATTAAAATTGATGTGGAAGGGCATGAATTGGCCGTCATTAATGGCGCAGCGCAGTTCTTGACCACCCGTCAACCACTGGTGCTAATTGAAATCGAAGCGCGCCACCATCAATTCCCCATCGCAACGATTTTTGGGCGGCTCGAGGCGCTGGGCTATCGGGGTTATTACGCCAACCCACAGACGGCGACGCTGTTGCCAGTGTGTGACTTTGTGGTGGCGCGTGACCAAGACCCCCACGCCATCGCCGCCCATGATTTTGGGCGCTATCTCAACAATTTCTTTTTTGTGCCGGTCGCCAAAGAGGCACTGTTTGTGGCCGAGGTGCAGGCGTTTTTGGCTGAGGCATAAAAAAGGGGATGCACCGTCTGTGATGACGGCACATCCCCCCAATCGCAGTTTTTAGCGACCAACGTCAATCAAATCGCGCAACATGGCGGCGGCGGTGGGCATGGGTCCCCGTTCGGCCGAAGTGGCACTGGCACGCCCCGAAATATCGGTGTGGTAGACCACGCCCATTTCCCAGCCGCTCATGCGCGCCAAGGGATGGTCGCTGGGCAGGGCAGTGGGGGCCACGCTCAAATCATAGCTACCTTGGGCGTTGCGCACGCCGCGGCACAACAACACGATGCGTTCGCCGTTGGCGACGGCGGCTTGTAGGTCGGCGGCGGTGAGGTGGGTAATGCCGGTGACGGCAAAGTCGCGCACATTGGTGGGTTGATTGAGCACCGCATTGGCGACGATGGTCAGTTTGTTGGCGGCATCCCAGCCTTCGACATCGAGGGTGGGGTCGGTTTCGGCCAAACCGCGCTCTTGGGCTTCTTTGAGGGCTTCGGCGTAGCTACCACCCTGCTCCATCGAGCGCAAAATATACTGGGTGGTGCCGTTGAGCACCCCTTCGACCGATTCAATCACGGTGCCGGCCAAATCGCGGCGGCCAAGGTTGATGGTGGGTAAGGCGCCGCCGACACAGGCCGAAAAGCGCATTTTGGGCAGGGTCACATCTCCACCCATGTCGCTGAGTAGGGCTAGGGCGGGGTAGGCCAACGCCAACGGACCTTTGTTGGCCAGCACGACGTGCATCCCTTTTTGCAAGGCGGTGCGTACGGCGCTCAGCCCTGGTTCGCCGGTTTGCAAGTTGACGGGGGTCGCCTCGACAAAGACATCGGCGGCAATAGTTTCGACGATGGTTTGGGCGACGAGGCTGGGGCTGCCTTGGGGCAAGCTGGCCACGCCGCGCTTGGCTTCTTTGTGGGCGATGAGGGTGTCGATGTCGAGGCCCTCGGCAGCGGCGGCACCGCCACTCGAATCGCAGACGGCGACCACGCTAAAGTGCAGGCCGTAGGTGTCAGCCAGCAATGTGGCTTGTGAGCGCAAAATCCGTAGCAAGTTGAGGTTGACGTTGCCGAGGCCAGCCAAGGCAATCCGAATTGTTTTGGGCATGAAAATCATCCTTTGTGGGTGCAGGTCGGCTATTTGCCGCCGTCGATCGAGAGTACTTGGCCACTAATCCAGCTGGCATAATCCGACGCCAAAAAGAGCACCCCGTTGGCGATGTCGTCGGGTTGGCCGAGGCGTTGCAAGGCGATACTGGCCACCAGTGATTGTTGCACCTCGGGTCCGTAGGCTTCCCATTGGCGTTGGGTATTGGTGTTGGACAACACAAACCCAGGGGCAATGTTGTTGACGGTAATGTTAAATGGCCCCAGTTCGTGGCAAAGCTGGCGCGTCAAATTGATTTGGCCCGCTTTGGCGGTGGCATAGGCTTGGATGCCGGTTAGGCTGGGGCCGAGGCCGGCGCCACTCGAAATGTTGATAATCCGGCCGGCGCGGGCGGCCTTCATGCCCGGCGCCACTGCTTGGGCGAAATAAAAGGCCGCACTCATATTGACGGCGATAATGTCGTTCCACTGCGTGATGCTGACGTTTTCGATGGGCTGGCCCACTTGACCGAGCACGCCACCGGCGTTGTTGACCAAAATGTCGACGGTGCCGCTGAAGGCACTGGCACTGGCTTCGGCCACAAAGGCTTTGACTTGGGCCACGTCGGTGACATCAACGGTGCGTACGCTGCATTGGCCGCCGGCGTCAGCACAGCGCTGTTGGGTTTCGGCGAGCTCACTGGCAATCAAATCGCAGGCCCAGACATGGGCACCGCGCTTGGCAAAGGCCACGGCGATGGCCCGCCCAAAGCCGTGGGCGGCGCCGGTGACGATGACGGTTTTGTGGGCAAATTCAATATGCATGGGGGTGGTCTTTCTGTGTTGAAAACAGTACTGGCTCAGGGTGTATCCCAGCCGGTGCTCATGAGTGCGCGGGTTTCGGCGACAGCGACGTCCCACAGCGCCAGCATTTCGGCGTCGCTGCGTTGGTAGTAGCCTTCGTAATTGCCGTCGCCATAAAAGGCGCGCATTTTTTCACCCACCAAATTAATCATGCCAGTGCGATCGGGGACGATTTTTTGGGTGGTGGGGAGGTCGATGCCGGGCAAACGGGTCCACGGGAAGTTTTCCATCCACGAGGCATGGCTACTGACAGGGTCGATGGCTTTGACTTTGGCCCAAGTTTGGGGGGCGCGCCACCAATTGTGGAACTTGACTTGGCTGCCAGGGTGGTCGGCCATCCATTCGGTGACCAACCCATCGACAGGGCTGTTGCCACCATGGCCATTGACGATGGTAATGCGCCGGAAGCCGCTATTGTACATGCTATTCAAAATGTCGCGCACAAGGCTGATATAGGTATCGATGCGCAACGTGATGGTGCCCGGGTAGGCTTGGAAGTAGGGCGCCATGCCGTAACTCACCACCGGAAAAACGGGAATGCCCAGTGGGTCGGCAGCGTCGTTGGCGCATTTTTCGGCCAAAATACTATCGACGCTCAAGCTGAGGTAGGCGTGTTGCTCGGTGCTGCCGAGGGGCAACACGGCGCGATCGTCGTGGGCGAGGTAGGCTTCGACCTGCATCCAATTCATGTCACTAATACGCATGTTGTTTCTCGCTTGTGGGTAATTACGGTCTGTGGCCATTGTCGCACGGGGCGGGTTATTCGTGGGCGTGATTGAGTTGGGGTACGCGCTGTTTGAGCAGGGTCGGCAACACAATCGACACCAGTACGAGGGCTGCGCCTACAAATTGGAGCTCCGCCAAGCGTTCGCCGAGGAAAATAATCGCAATAGCGCTGGCGGTAGGGGCTTCGAGCACCAAAATCAAGCCACCAATGCTGGCGGGGATGTATTGCAACGACAAATTAAACAAGGCGTAGCCACCGAGGGTGGGGCCGATGGCCAGCGCCAACAAAATCAACCAGGCCATGTAATTGCCTACCTGGAAGAGTCCGGGGGGATTGGCGATGCCGGTGAGGGGGGCACACAGCAAAATCACCAGTAGCGCCACCGAGCCACTAGCCATGGTAATCGTCAGTGAGGCCCAGGGATTGACGGTCTGGACGGCGCGCTGGGTATAGAGCACATAAAACGCTTGGAGCACGGCGGTGGTCAGCCCTACAGTGATCCCTAGCCAATTGAGTTTGATTTGGGCCGGGTCATAGAGTTTGACCAGCAGCACCATGCCGAGGAGTGATAGTAGTAGCCCGACCATTTGTGGCCAGCGTAGTTGTTCGCCAAACATGAAGCGGGCGCCGATGGTCACAAAAGTAGGGAAGAGGTAGATGAGTACCACGGCGATGGCGGCGCCATTGAGGCTGACCGACCAGATCCACAAGGCGTGATAAATGCCGATCGAGACGACGCCGAGGATGATGAGCGGGATGAGTTCGCTGCGTTTGAGCCGAAAGGCCTGGGGGTAGCGGATGAAGACCACGGCGCCGGCCACGAGGGTCACAAAGACATCGCGCCACAACGCCAAGGTGACGCCGGGCACGTGATAGATGTCGAGCAAATATTTGATGCCGGGCGCGGTGCCGGCCCAGACGATGGCGGCCACGACACACAACAGGTAGCCCGTACGGGTGGTGCTTGACATGGATTCCCCAATGCTCTTGACGAATGGTCTGTGGGGTATTTTACTACGATTTATCATGCATGGCATGGAATGTCGCCCCGCCCTAGGCGGGGAAAGCCCAGGGCGATACCCTGGGGTATCCTATGTCGCCCCTTCAGGGCTGGGGCTCTAGGTTCAGCCCTGAAGGGGCGATATGAGCTCGCCCGGGGCAGCGCCCCGGGTATTCGATAATTCAGCCCTGAAGGGGCGCGATGAGCTAGCCCCGGATTTATCGATTACCCTTTTGGGGCTGGTATGATTAGGGGCAAGATGAGAGTGTGTGAGCATTATGAAAGTATAATGCTATTGTTGTTTCGCATCGATACCTGTGTATGTATGCTTCTCGTAGCGTGAGGAATGAATATGCCAAAAACTAGCGTATTAGGGAATTGCTTCATGTGTGGCGAGACTGCCGCAAAAATAGCCATGAAAAATCATCTCATTAAAGCACACGACAATGGAGCCGAACCATGCCGCCTAATCCTGGCCGAAGGGGCATACGTCAAAAACTATTGGTTGTTGTTTTCGATTGCCATTGATACGCCTATGGCTACGGTCGATAAATTTTTACGCCAAATTTGGTGTGAGTGTTGTGGTCATTTGAGTCAATTTGATAGGAACCAATCAACAAAAATTGCCTTGCTTGCGCCGAAGCAAAAAATTTCCTACGAATATGACATGGGTTCTATGACAGAAATTGTCCTTACCGTGCTTGACGAAATATCTCGGCCACCCCAAAAAGAAAAAATCTGCCTGTTGGCAAGAAACATGCCGCATGTGGAAGCGTGCAATACCTGCGGTGCGCCGGCCACGTTCATCAATGCCTGGGACGACGCATTTGCATGCGCTGCTTGTGCCCAAAATTCAGAAGACGCAGACGCAATGTTGCCTTTTGTAAACTCGCCACGTACGGGGGTGTGTGGCTACGAGGGAACGCTCGACAGATGGGCGTTTGATCCGCATAAACCCTTTCCACAAATCCCGCCTGCCTCTAAAAAACAGTCCAAAGCCGGCGAGTAGAGGCGAATGGTGCTATGGACATGAGTGATGATCGTGGTGACGGGCGACGCATGGTTCAATCCCACACATAGCGTTCATCGTATTGGATGGCGTATTTCTTCAACATACGGCGATATTCATTTTGAAACGTTTTCTTGCGGTGATGTTCAGCCTGGTTGGCGATGTAGCGCTCCACTACACCCCGATCTCTGGGGTTGACCGAAAAAATTCCATATCCACCTTGCCAATGGAAATTGGCATAGCGCGCGCCTTTGGTCTTGAGCCATTTGGAAGATCCCGATTTGATCTCCTGTACCAACTCTGCCGGTGTACATGTGCGCGGGTGGACAATCAGGAGATGGATGTGATCGGCGACCGAGCCAGCCTTGAGCAGCGTTCCTTTTTGGTTTTCAACAATTCCGCCAATGTACGCATGGAGCTCATCCCGGATATCGTCTGCAAGAATTGCTTCACGGTACTTTGTCGCGAAGACCACATGTACTAAGATTTGTGCGAGTGATTGCGGCATACGGTTATATCCTTTCTTTTCACTAATACCGAAATTGATACCGAAATTGATACCGAAATTGGTACGGAAATTGGATGGATACTTTTGCATGGCGCCCCTTTGGGGCAATGGGGATCGCACATCAACGTGGTGGTTCCACGACGAGACCTTGGTTTGTTCCATGCGCAAGGGCGATGCCCTGTGCTGTCGCATGTCGCCCCTTCAGGGCTGGGGCATGGCGCCCCTTTGGGGCTGGGGCATGGCGCCCTGATGGGGGCGCCACCCTAGGGCGACGCCCTAGGTTATGACATGCCGCCCCTTCAGGGCTGGGGGCTCTAGGTTCAGCCCTGAAGGGGCGCGATGAGATCGCCTAGGGCAACGCCCTGGGTATTCGATAATTTAGCCCTGAAGGGGCGAGCTGAGATCGCCCAGGGCAACGCCCTGGGTATTCGATTATAGAGATCGCCCTGGGTTATCGCATACACGCCCCTTTGGGGCTGAGCATATTATGAATGGGCTTACGCCCCAACGGGGCGAGATGAAATCGCACATGCTATACTGCATAATAATGCACTATTTGGAGTATTGCCGGTATGTCGATTACCGATTTTGTGGCCAAAATGCAGGCCGACCACCTCGACCCCGCCGCGATTGCCGCCTTCCGTGATGCCTATGCCCAGTTGGCCAGCGGTGCCACCGGCATGATGCCCGAAGCCTCCATCGCCCCCGTCACCGACTTGCCCCAGCTCGCCGACCTCGACCACTACCTGCCTGCCGGCCAACAAGCCCTGGCCCGCACCGTCGTGCTGCGCCTGAACGGCGGCCTCGGCACCGGCATGGGGCTCGAGCAGGCCAAATCACTCCTGTTGGTGCGTGATGGCGACACCTTCCTCGATATCGTCGCCAAACAACATCGCCAGCTGATGAACCAAACCGGCATTCCGCTGCCGTTACTGTTTATGAATAGCTTCGCCACCGACGCCGATACCCGCGCCCTGCTGGCCAACTACCCCGATATCGCCGGCCACTACCTGCTCCAAGGTCGCGTCCCCAAGGTGCGCGCCGACAACTTGCAACCCGTGGCCTGGCCCGATAACCCCGCCCTCGAATGGTGCCCCCCCGGCCATGGCGAACTCTACCGCGTGCTCTGGAGTAGCGGCGCCCTCGACCAATTGCTGGCCGATGGCTACGAATACCTCTTTTCGGCCAATATCGATAACCTCGGTGCCACCCCTGATTTGCGTATCCTCGGCTATATTGCCAGCCACCAGATTCCCTTTTTGATGGAAGTCACCGCCCGCACCGATGCCGATCGCAAAGGGGGCCATTTGGCCAAAACCAGCGATGGGCGCTTGGTACTGCGCGAAAGTGCCCAATGCCCTAGTGACGATATGCCAGCCTTCCAAGACATTAGCCGCCACCGCTACTTCAATACCAACAATGTCTGGTTGGCGTTGCGCCCGTTGCGTGACTTGTTGGCCCACTACGGCGGCTTTTTGCCGTTGCCCATCATCGTCAATCGCAAAACGGTCGATGTGCGTGACGCCGCTTCCCCGGCCGTCATCCAACTCGAAAGCGCCATGGGGGCCGCCATCGGCCTGATCGCCGGTGCCCAAGCCGTGGCCGTGCCCCGTCAGCGCTTTATGCCGGTCAAAAACTGCCAAGATTTGTTGTTGCTCCGCTCTGACCGCTTTATGGTCAATGAGCACTATCATGTGGTGGCCGTCGACGACCGCCCCTTGCCCACCATCCACCTCGACCAACGCTACTACCGCGTCATCGCCGACTTCGAAGCGCGCTTTGCACCGGGCATCCCCCGGCTGCACGACTGTAGCGCCTTGCAGGTCGATGGCGATATTACCTTTGCCGCTGACGTGACCATCAGTGGTGATGTGACCCTGCGCGCCGGGGATCTGGCGGTTCACGTCGCGCCCCACGCGTTTTTCAATAATGGTACTCACGAAATTCAATGAAGAATTGGGTTTTTTTACAAAAAGTGTTGCGCAAATGCTAGGGTACGTAGTATGATTACATAATGTATGGTAAATGGAACGTATGGCACTATTTTGTAGCAAAGGAAGATGATGACACGACGTAGTTACCTCGACGCATTGAAAAGTCGCGTGTTGATATATGACGGCGCCATGGGCACCAGCATCGATGATTATGATTTGACTGCCGAAGATTACGGCGGCGAACGCACCTTTGGTAGCCGCGATTATTTAGTCATCACTCGTCCCGACGTGATTGGCAACATTCACCGCAGCTTTATGGAGGCAGGCAGCGATGTGCTCGAAACCTGTACCTTCCAGAGCACGCGCCCCCGCCTCGAAGAATGGGGCCTGGGCGAACGGGTGGCCGAAGTCAATATCGCCGCGGCCCGCTTGGCCCGTGGTGTGGCCGACGAGTACCAAGCCAAAGATGGTCGGACCCGCTATGTGGCCGGCTCGATTGGACCGACGGGCAAGTTGCCGTCCTCCAATGACCCCGCCTTGAGCGATGTGACCTTCCAACAGCTCAGCGATACCTTTTATGAGCAAGCCACCGCCTTGATCCAAGGTGGCGTGGATTTGTTGTTGGTCGAAACCAGCGTCGACATCCTCGAAGTCAAAGCCGCCCTCGATGGGTTGCGCCGCGCCAAAGCCGATCTCAACCGCCCCGATGTGGCGGTGCAAGCCCAAATCTTCCTCGACATGAGTGGACGCATGTTGCTCGGTACCGACATCCCCGCCTATATCGCGACGATGGAAGCGATGCCGGTGGATGTGATCGGGCTCAACTGTAGCACCGGCCCCGAACATATGCGCGAGGCGATTCAATATTTGACGACCCATTCACGCAAACCGATTTCGTGTATCCCCAATGCGGGCTTGCCCATCGAAGTGGACGGCGCCACGGTATTCCCGATGGAACCCGATCCCTTCGCCAAAATTCTCAGCGAATTTGTCACGCAGTACGGCGTGAATGTGGTGGGGGGCTGCTGTGGCTCTCGCCCCGCCCATATCGCCAAACTGCGCGCCCAAATCGGTGAAAATCCTGTGCCGGCCCCTCGTGAAATCGAATACATTCCCAGCATTTCGTCGGGCATCCGGGCGGCGGCCATGCAACAAGACGGCACCTTGACAATGATCGGCGAGCGGGTCAATACCCTCGGTTCACGCAAAGTCAAAAAACTGTTGCTGGCCGATGATTACGACGGCGTACTCGAAGTGGCCCGTGAACAGGTCGACAGTGGCTCGCACATGCTTGATGTCTGTGTGGCTATGACCGAACGGAGCGACGAGCTCGAGCAGATGGTCACTTTGATTAAAAAATTGACCATGAACGTCGAATTGCCTCTGGTCATCGATACCACCGAAGCCGATGTGCTCGAGGCAGCCTTGAGCAGTTACCCAGGCCGCGCCTTGGTAAATTCGGTGTCGTTGGAAGGTGGTCGTGGTGAAAAAATCGACAAAATCATGCCCCTGGTGGCACGCTATGGCGCTGCCACGGTGGCGATGACCATCGACGAAACGGGCATGGCGCATAGTGCCGCCCGTAAGCTCGAAATCGCCCAGCGGATCGCCCAAATCGCCCGCGACGAATTCGGTGTGCCCAACGAAGCGTTGGTCTTTGACGTGCTGACCTTCCCGATTACCACCGGCCAAGAAGAATTGCGCAACGCCGCCGTCGAAACCCTCGAAGGCATTCGCTTGGTCAAACAGCACATTCCGGGCTGTTTCACCACCCTCGGCGTGAGTAATTTGAGCTTCGGTGTGGCACCGCATGCCCGCGCCGCCCTCAACTCGGTCTTTTTGTTCCATGCCCGGATTGCCGGTCTCGATACCGCCATCATCAACCCCACCCATGTTACGCCCTACGCCGAATTACCGACCGAGCAACGCGAAATCTGCGAAGATTTGATTTTTGCCCGCCGTGAAGATGCATTGGCCCGCTACATTCAGTTTTATGATGTCAACGCCGATACCAGCGAGCGCGAAGTCAACGACCCCACTGCTGGTATGACCGTCGATGAGCGCTTGTACTGGAAGATTTTGCATCGCAAAAAAGAAGGGGTCGAAGCCGACATCGAAGAAGCGGTACAACAGCGCTTGACCGCCCACGGCCTGCAATTGGGGGATGTGGTGGCTTCCACCCAAAACGCCGAAGGCTCGTCACCCCAAGGGCTGGAAGCGGTGGCCGTGCTCAACAACGTGTTGTTGCCCGCCATGAAGCAGGTTGGCGATTTGTTTGGCGCCGGCCAGTTGATTTTGCCGTTTGTGTTGCAGAGCGCCGAAGTGATGAAAAAAACCGTGGCGCACCTCGAACGCTACCTCGACCGCCTCGAAGGCACCAGCAAAGGCAAAGTGGTGCTGGCGACGGTCTATGGCGACGTCCACGACATCGGCAAAAACTTGGTCAATACGATTTTGTCCAACAATGGCTATACCGTGTATGACTTGGGCAAACAAGTGCCCGTCAATACCATCATCGAAAAAGCCATTGAAGTGGGCGCCGATGCCATCGGTTTGTCGGCTTTGCTGGTGAGCACATCGAAGCAGATGCCTATTTGTGTCCAAGAAATGCACAAACGCGGCTTGAACTTCCCCATTTTGGTGGGTGGCGCGGCGATTAACCGCCAATATGGCCAACGCATCACTTTTGTGGGTGACGATGCCATGTACGAAGCAGGTGTGTTTTATTGTAAAGATGCCTTTGAAGGGCTCGAAACGATGGACAAGTTGGTCGACAAAGCGCGGCGTGATCCCTTCCGGGCGCAGGTGCGTGCCGACGCGATTACCGCCAAGGCCGACAAAGAGCGCGGCCGCCAAACCTTGACCACCCACGGGCGGGCGTCTGATGCGACCGCCAATGTGCGCTCGGCCGTACGCACCGATTTGCCGGTGCCGACGCCGCCGTTCTGGGGAGCGCAAGTCGCTACCCGCATTCGCCTCGACGATGTAGTAGCCTGCCTCGACCGCAACGCCTTGTACCGCCTGCAATGGGGTGCAAAAAATGCCAAAGGCGAGGAATGGGAAAAACTCAAGGCTGATTTTGACATCATGGTGCGCGATTTGGTGCGCGAAGCCGAGCGTGATGGCTGGCTTGAGCCCAAAGTGGTCTATGGCTACTTCCCATGTCAATCCCAAGGCCATGATTTGATTGTCTATGATCCCGCCGATCGTAGCAAAGAACTGACCCGCTTTGTCTTCCCACGCCAACCCGAACGCGAACGCTTGTGTATCGCCGATTACTACCGGTCGGTGGAATCGGGTGAATACGACGTGGTGGCGTTGCAGGTGGTGACGATGGGCACCAAGGTCGATGATTTGACCGAAGAGCTGCAAAAGCAGGGCGATTATAGCCGCTCGTACTTCATCCACGGCTTGGGTGTATCGCTGGCCGAGGCCTTGGCCGAATACACCAACAAGTTGGTGCGCCAGAGCCTAGGGTTGACGGGTGAGCAAGGGCGGCGCTATTCGTGGGGCTACCCGGCCTGTCCCGACCTCGACGAGCATACCAAATTGTTTGCGATTTTGCCCACGGAACGGATTGGCGTGACCTTGACCGAGGCCTTCCAATTGATTCCTGAGCAAAGCACGGCCGCAATTGTGGTGCATCATGCGGAAGCCAAGTATTTCTCGATTGGGTCGGCTCGTGAGCGCGCCGACGACGATGTTGCATCGTTACAACAGTAACGACAAAAAGGAGGGCACCCAATGAACGAGCAGATTGAACAGTTTCTTGCCCACTTGATGAAGGAACGCGAACTGACTGTCAACACTACGTCGGCGTACCGCACGGACTTGGTGCAATATATGAAATTCATCCAAGGGCGGGGTACGGCGACGGCCTTGGATGCCGACCGCGAAGATGTGATGGCGTTCATGATTTATTTGCGCGAACGCAAATATTCTAACGCCACGGTGGCGCGGCGCACAGCTGCGGTGAAGTCGTTTTATGCCTTTTTGTTTTCGATTCGAGCCGTGAGTATCGACCCCACCACCACCATCGAATCGCCCCGCGTCGAGCGCGAAGTCCCCAAGTCGTTGACCCCCGTACAAGTAGACGAATTGATGGAATTGCCGTTGCGCAGTCGTACCCCCGACCGCATGCGCGACCGCGCCATGTTTGAGGTGTTGTATGCCACTGGGATGCGCGTCAGCGAACTCGTAGGGCTCAATATTGGTGATGTCGATTTGACTAAAAAAATGGTGCACTGCGTCGGCAAAGCCCAAAAAGTGCGCATGATTCCGCTGAGTGAATCGGCCGTGACGGCAGTGGAAGAATACCGCGACAACGCCCGCAGTCAACTGGTCAAAGATGGCGAAGGCGATGCTGACACGTTGTTTGTCAATCATCGTGGTGGCCGCTTGACCCGCCAAGGGTTTTGGCTGATTCTCAAGCAATACGCCGATGAATTGGGTGTGAGCGATTTGAATCCACACATGCTCCGTCATTCGTTTGCGGCGCATATGATTACCAGCGGGGTCGATTTGCGGCGCGTACAAACGTTGCTGGGACATGCCTCATTGTCGACCACCCAGATTTACGCCCAGACAATCAACGTCGCTAGCCAAAAGTAATCGTTGCAAGAAGCGTAGCGTGAAGTGGAAGCTTCACGCTTTATGCTTCAACTTCACACTTCACACTTCCACTTCCTACTTCAAGCTTCACGCTTCCTACTTAAGTAACGGGGTTTTTGATGACCACATATGATTATGATGTAATTGTGGTGGGGAGCGGCCATAACGGCCTCACCACCGCGGGCTATTTAGCCCGGGCCGGGTTGCGGGTGTTGGTGCTCGAGCGGCGGCCGATTGTGGGTGGGGCGGTTTGTACCGAGGAAGTAATTCCCGGCTACAAAATCGATGTCGGTTCTTCGGCGCATATTATGATTCATTTAACCCCCGTAGTCAAAGAGCTCGAGCTCGAAAAATATGGTCTCGAGTACATCGACATGGATCCCTATGCGTTTTATCCGTTGCCAGATGGCTCGGGCTCGATTTCGTTCGAGCGCAACGTCGACCGTACCCTCGACTCAATCGCCAGTGTGTCGCCCAAAGATGCCGAAGCCTACCGCAAATTTATGGCCTATTGGGGACCGCTCAACGAAGCGATTTTTGACGTCTTTTTGAATCCCCCCAGTGTGATGGGGTTGGTGGGCAAAATGGCCGTGGCGCAGTCCAAAGTGCGCCACATCACCAGCACTCTCGAAACTGTGCGGCGGTTGTTTAGTTCGTACGGCCAACTCATCACCGAAACCTTTGAATCCGAGGCGATGCGGGCCGCGTTGACATGGCTGGCCGCTCAGTCGGGGCCGCCGCCCGACGAAATCGGCGCCGGAGATTTTTTTGGGTGGCATTCGATGATGCACACCAGTGGCGCCAAGCATCCCAAAGGGGGCAGCGGTATGCTGACCCAGGCCATGTCGCGCTCGTTTACCGCCAGTGGTGGTACGGTGGTGCTCGATGCGGCCGTCAAACGGATTTTGATTAAAGGTAATCGCGTCGAAGGGGTCGAAACCGTCGATGGTATGCGCTATACCGCCCCGATTGTGGTGTCGAACGCCCACATCCAAACTACCATGTTGGGGATGGTGGGGAGCGAGCATCTTTCGACCGATTTGGCTCACCGTATCCGCAACATTCGAGTGGGCAATGGCTTTGGTATGACGGTGCGCTGTGCTGCCGACGAATTACCTGACTATATTGCGGCGCCGTCGGGGGGCAAAGCTCATCCCAGCCACCACGGCTTGCAATTGTTGAGTCCGTCGATGGATTATGTGCGCCGAGCGTATGCCGATTATAGTTTGGGCTTGCCCTCCAAAGACCCGGCGGTGATTGCCATGACGTTTTCGGCGATTGACCCGGTGGTGGCGCCTCCGGGCAAGCATTCGGTCTTTTTGTGGGCCCAGTACTTCCCCTACACCATGGCCAACGGCATGGAATGGGTCAACGAGCGCGAGCGGGTGGCTGATTCGATCCTCGAAGTGTTGTATCGCTATGCCCCCAATATGCGTGGCAAAATCATCGATCGCTACATTCAAACCCCCCTCGATCTCGAAAACCTGCATGGGTTGGTCAAGGGCAATGTGATGCATGTAGAAATGTCGCTGGATCAGATGTTTTTTTATCGGCCAATTGCCGAATTAGCCGATTACCGCACCCCTATCCGCGGGTTGTACATGACCGGCGCCAGCATGCACCCGGGTGGCGGTGTGTTTGCAGCGAGTGGGCTCAATACGGCTCGCACGGTGCTGAGTGATTTGCGGCCGTCACAGCGTTTGTGGCGCGGCGTGACCGGGCGCGGCTAGCCAATAATGACACAGCCCCCATCGTGGATTGATTTCCACGATGGGGGCTGTTTTTTTGACGGCGAAATCTAGGAGAGAGGCGTACAGAACTTTTCGGGGCCTTTGCCCACCAATGCCACAAAAAACTGGGTAATTTTGGCGGTATCGACGCTATCGAGGGAGAGCATATAGGTCCAGGCGGTGACCACAATCGGGTGGTCGATTTGATCGTCGGGGCGAGGGGTCATCAATAAGCATTGGTTTTGGCGTTGTAAGTCGCGGGCCAAGCTGTCGAGTTTGGCGAGTGAATCGGCGTCGAGGGATTGTTTGTAGAAAATAATCACGCCACCGTGCTCGATGTTGTGGGTGGAAACTTTGTCTGCCACGGGTTCTTTTTGGATGCCCCATGGCGAAATCATGCTACCCACATGGTAGCCCGACGTGGGTGGGTTGGAATTGTATGGGATGGGTAGTGCATCATCAATGGTTTGTAAGTGGAGTCCTTGTCCCAAATCAGCGAATTGTTTGGCTTCGCTGGGGATGCCACTGCTTCCTGACGAGCGCATCACAAACAATCCCACAAATAACGCGACGACAGCTACGGCCCCCACGATTACCCAGATGTTGAGGCCTTTTTTGGCTGGCACGGGAACTTTGCGGGTGGGTAGGGTGCCTGGTTTGTTGATGAGTTGGGACGGTTTCGGTTTGTTATTCCCCGACTGTTTGTTGCTCATACGTTCCTCCTTAGACGGCAT